>DATBKA010000329.1:0-4568 GCA_036556105.1 Ilumatobacteraceae bacterium
GGTACCAGACCCACAGCCCGCGCTTCTCGCGGGTGACGAGTCCGGCGTCGACGAGGATCTTCATGTGATGGCTGACCGTCGGCTGCGACCGCCCGGACGGCTCGACGAGATCGCAGGCGCAGACCTCAGAGTCCGCCGACGTGATGAACGACAGCAGACGCAGGCGGATCGGGTCGGCGAGCGCGGCGAACGACTGGGCGAGCAGGTCGGCCTGGTCTTCGTCGAGCGAGTCGGTGCGCACGGGCGTGCAGCAGGCGATCGGGTCGAGGGTCAAGGCTGGCTTGAACTTGGTGCGGGTGCTGGTGGCCACAACGACACTATATCGAAGATCTTCGAAGAAATAGATTGACGATCGTAAATCTCGTGGCATACTGCTCACATTGACAGTCATCAATATGATGACTCCACCGATCAGGAGAAGGTCATGTCACGAGTACAACTCGCCCTCAATGTCGACGATCTGGATGCGTCCATCGAGTTCTACACCAAGCTGTTCAACACGCCTCCGGCGAAGATCCGCGAGAACTACGCCAACTTCGCCATCGCCGAGCCACCGCTCAAGCTCGTGCTCTTCGCCGGCGACGGCGAGCCCGGCACGCTGAACCACCTTGGCGTCGAAGTCGAAACCACTGACGAAGTGTCGGCCGCGGCCGCGCGGCTGCAGGCGGATGGCCTGGCCTGCGAGATCCAGGATTCGACGACGTGTTGCTTCGCCGTCCAGGACAAGGTGTGGGTCACCGGGCCGGACAACCCGTGGGAGATCTACACGGTGCTGGCCGACGCGCCGGTGATGACCGTCGCCGACGACGCTTGCTGCGCTGTGGCGGAGACCGAGGAGTCGTCCAGCTGCTGCGGTTGAGCGAGGATTGAAGCAGCGCCCTTTGGGTGGCGTGCTCAAATGTCGCTGTGGTGGCCGCAACGGAGAGCCAGGTCCATGCGCGTCGGGCACGCTGGCTGGCGTGGGCGACCATCGGCTGGAACGTGCTGGAGGCCGTCGTCGCCATCGCCGCAGGGGTGGTCGCCGGCTCGGTCGCGCTGATCGGCTTTGGCCTCGACTCGACCGTGGAGGTGCTCTCTGCGCTGGTCATCGTGTGGCAACTGCGCGGCGTCGCCGAGCAGCGCGAGCGGCTGGCACTCAAGCTGATCGCCCTCAGCTTCTTCGCACTCGCCGTGTACGTCGCGGTGAGGGCAGCGCTCGACCTGATCGGGCACACCGAACCGGAGTCGTCGTCGGTCGGCATCGGCCTGGCGATCGCGTCGCTGATCGTGATGCCAGCGCTCGCCACAGCCAAGCGGCGCAACGGTCTGGAGATGGGCAGCGCAACCGTCATCGCCGACAGCAACCAGACCAAGCTGTGCGCGTACCTTTCGGGCATCTTGCTCAGCGGGCTGATCCTCAACGCCGTCGTCGGCTGGTGGTGGGCCGATCCGGTCGCCGCGGTCGGGATCGCGCTGCTCGCCGCCAGGGAAGGCCTCGACGCATGGCGCGGCGACCTGTGTGACGACTGCTGCTGATTCGAACAGAGGACGTTGTGCCCTTGGGGAGCAACCCTCGGCGATCGCAGACTGACGCGGTGAGCGCTGCGCGCGAGCCCGATCTCCTGCGCCGGCTGTCGCGGCTCGATCGTTTCCTGCCGCTGTGGATCGGCGCGGCGATGCTGCTCGGGCTGCTTCTGGGGAGAGCGATCCCGACGCTCGACGACTCGTTGGACCGGGTGAAGGTCGGCACGGTCTCGTTGCCCATCGCCGTCGGCCTGTTGCTCATGATGTACCCGGTGCTTGCCAAGGTGAAGTACCGGAAGATCGACGAGGCTCTGGCCGATCGGCGGTCGATGGTCCTCTCGCTGCTGCTCAACTGGGTGATCGGTCCGGCGTTGATGTTCGCGCTGGCGTGGCTGTTGTTGCCGGACCTCCCTGAGTATCGAACCGGCTTAATCATCGTCGGGCTGGCCCGCTGCATCGCCATGGTGTTGATCTGGAACGACCTCGCCTGCGGAGACCGCGAGTTGGCCGCAGTCCTGGTCGCTCTCAACTCGCTGTTCCAGATCGCCGCCTATTCCGTGCTCGGCTGGTTCTATCTCGATCTGCTGCCGGGCTGGCTGGGCTTCGACACCGCAGACCTCAACGTGACGATGTGGGAGATCGCCAAGGTCGTGCTGATCTTCCTCGGCATCCCGCTCGCTGCAGGGTTCCTGACACGACTCATCGGTGAGAGGAGGAAGGGACTCGAGTGGTACGAGCATCAGTTCTTGCCCCGGCTCGGTCCCGTCGCCCTATACGGGTTGCTGTTCACCATCGTGGTGCTGTTCGCCCTGCAAGGCGAAAAGATCACCAACGAGCCCTGGGACGTGGCTCGCATCGCTGTGCCGCTGCTCGTGTACTTCGGGGTGATGTGGTTCGGCGCGTTTCTCTTGGGTCTCCGGCTGGGGTTCCCGTACGAACGAAACGCGTCCATCGCCTTCACCGCCGCCGGCAACAACTTCGAGCTGGCCATCGCGGTGGCGATCGGCGTGTTCGGTGTGACATCGGGCGAGGCGTTGGCGGGCGTGGTCGGACCGCTGATCGAGGTGCCCGTTCTCGTCGGCCTGGTGTACGTCGCGCTGTGGGCGCGACGGCGGTTCTACGCGGATCGGGCCGGGGTCGTGCCGCTTGTCGCCGTCGACGCCTCAGCCGTTGACACCCAGTGAGACCATCAGCGCTTCGACGCGCGTTCGTATGTCGTCACGGACGACCCTGACCTCGTCGACGCCACGCCCGGCCGGGTCAGGAAGGTCCCAGTCCTCGTAGCGCTTTCCGGGGTAGAGGGGGCATGCGTCACCGCATCCCACCCGGGCGAAGCGCTCGGTGAGCAAGGGGAGGAACGTCGTGATCGTTGCTGTCGAGGTGCTTGCTGTGCATCATGACGTCGCTCCTCCGGCGACGAGCTCGGCCAGGAGGGCAACCACGCGGCGTTCGATCTCGTCACGGATCGGCCGCACCGCATCGACGCCCTGGCCTGCAGGATCGGCAACCGCCCAGTCGAGGTAGCGCTTGCCGGGATAGAACGGGCACTCGTCGCCGCAGCCCATGGTGATGACGACGTCCGACGCTTGCACGGCCGCATCGTCGAGCTTCTTCGGGTGAGCGCCGGTGGCGCGGAGGTCGATCCCGATCTCCGACATGACCTCGATCACTGCTGGGTTGATCGTGTCGGCAGGGGCCGTGCCCGCAGAGCGGACGACCACGGCATCGCCGCCGTGGTGGGCGAGGAGCGCCGCGGCCATTTGGGAGCGCCCGGCGTTGTGGATGCAGACGAAGAGGACTTCGGGGCGATGGTGCCGAACCGGCTCAACCATGGCGACGCTCCGATTCGTTGTGCGGGTAGATGAAGCGGATCAGAGCGAAGGCGACGACGGCACCGATCAATTGCATGAGGATGAACATCGGCGCCGACCCCGGCTTGATCCCGGCAAACGTGTCGGACAGGGTGCGGGCCACGGTGACTGCCGGGTTGGCGAAGCTCGTCGACGACGTGAACCAGTAGGCACCGCCGATCCATGTCCCCACTGCGAACGGGACGGCCGCGGCCCGCCCGGTGCGGACGCAGCCGTGGATCACCAAGAGCAGGCCGACGGTGGCGACGACCTCCGCCAGCCACAGGCCTCCGGCGGAGCGCTGCTGCGTCGACACCTCCACGGCGGGGAGCGAGAACATCAGGTTGGCGACGATCGTGCCGAGACAACCGCCGATGGTCTGGGCGACGATGTAGAGGCCGGCGTCGCCGGTGGAGATCGAGCCGAGCAGCCGGTCGACGATCGTGACAGCCGGGTTGAAGTGTGCGCCGGACACGGCGCCGAACATCAGGATCAAGCCGATCAGCGCGCCGGCGGTTGCTGCCGCGTTCTCCAGCAGCTGCACCCCGACATCGTCGGGCGACAGGCGCGCAGCCATGATCCCCGAGCCCACGACAGCGATGATCAACAGCATCGTGCCGAGCCCCTCGGCCACCAGCCGCCGGGCAAGGTCGAGGCGCAGCGCGCCGGTGCCGGTCTCCGGGGCCAGCGCCAGCTCGGCGGCAGTGGGGTGCAGTGGGTCGCTCAACTCGCTGCTCCTGACGAGTACGAGCCGATCCGTTCGCGCAGCTGCGTGACCACGGCGTCGAAGGCCGACCGTCGGCCATCGGGCACCGGATCGGCGATCGACCAGTGCAACCACTCGGTACCCACACCCAGTTCTTCATGGGCCTGATCGCACACCGTCACGACGAGCGGTGGCCTCTTGCGGACGGCGACGAGTGGCCTCGGCCGAGCGGTGGAGAGGTCGAGGCCGGCTCGGTGGGCGGCGGCAATCGCACCCGGGTGCACGGCCGGCGCCGGGTGCGTTCCCGCGGACTCGGCAGCCTGCCCGGTCATGGCTCGCCACAGCGCCGCGGCGAGCTGGCTGCGCGCCGAGTTGCCCGTGCAGAGGAACAACGCCTTCGTGGGGTGTCGCGGCGGGGCCGGCGCGTCCGAAATGGGCGACCGGCAGAGACGGACGTACCGCCTGCGGCCATCACCGTGGGACCTCGTTCTGCAGATCAGGCCGACGCG
>DATBKA010000330.1:0-2161 GCA_036556105.1 Ilumatobacteraceae bacterium
GGCGACGGGCGCGGCTTGCCGGCCGTCCTCCGCGCGTGCACCGACAAGCCGGCCATTCGCCGCCGTGCAGTATTGGCGTTGGCAGCCTTCGACGGTGTCGAGGTGGAACAGGCGCTGCAGGCCGCGCTCAGCGACCGCGACTGGCAGGTGCGCCAAGCCGCCGAGGACGTGCTGCGCGCCGGCGCCGGCTGAGGTCAGAGGTCGTAGCGGTAGACGTTGGTGTCGCGACGTGTGAAGCCGATGCGTTCGTACAAGCGGTTGGCCGCCTCGCGTGACGGCCGGCTCGTGAGGCTGACCGCCTTGGCGCCGTGACGGCGGGCCTCGGCCAACGCAGCCTGGTTCAAGGAGGCACCGACGCCGTGACCGCGTGCTGACTCATCGACGACGACATCTTCGATCCACGCCTTCAAGCCCGTCGGAATTCGGTACAGCACCAGCGTCAGACTTCCGACGATCCGACCGTCTATACGGGCAATGAACATCGTCGAACCACTGCCGATGATCGCCGCCAGTTCCGCCTCATCAGGCGGTGGCGCCGACGACAGTTGCGGCAGGAGGTGGGCGAGGGCTTCGACGAGCTCTTCGGTCGGATGATCGACGGTTTCAATGGACGCGCTCACAGTTCGTCTACCCTACGCAAGCAACCGGGCCGATTGGTTCTCTGCACGGGCCCTTCGGCCGCTGCCGCAGCGGTGAACTTGTCATACCCTGACTTGATTGGAACCGAGACCTAGGCGTGTCGACCATGCCCGACCAGCAGTACTACAGGCGCCTCGAGGAGGTGCTCGACGCCCTGCCTGAGCGCGTCGTGCGGTACCGCGTGCCGGACCTCACGATCGTCTACTGCAACGCCTCGTGGGCGGCGTGGTACAACCTCGCCCCGGAGGTGGTGCTGGGCAGGAAGCTCGACGAGTTCCTGTCCGACGACGGCAAGGCCGGGCTCGCAGCGCAACTGGCGCGACTCGACAGCGACCACCCTGTGCTCGCCGATCCGGTCGCACGAGTGGCCCCGAACCGTCCCGGCCATTGGGTCGACTGGGTCGACAGCTACCTCCCCAATGAGGAAGGCGCGGAGATCCTCGCCGTTGGCCGCGACGTCACCGCTCGGCATCTCGCCGAGGTCCGCTTGGCCGAGAGCGAGGCACGCTTTCGCGAGCTCGCCGACAAGTCGAGCGACGTCCTGTGGCACTTCGTGCCGGAGCCGTATCCACACCTGGATTACGTCAGCCCCTCGGTGGAGCAGATGCTCGGTCGCCCGCCTTCGTTCTTCACCGATGACTTCGAGAACTTCCTGTCGTCGCTGACCGCCGAGCACCGGGCGTTGATCGAGAACGCGTTGACCGGTGAGCGCCCGCTGCCCGACCGCCTCGACCTGCGCTGCATCCACGCCGACGGGTCGGTCGTCATCGGCGATTTCGATGTGCGTACTGTCAGCGGCGGTGTGCAAGGCGTTGCCCGCGACGTCACCGAACTACGCCGGCTGCAGGAGAGCCTCGAAGCGTTGGCGTTGCGCGACCCGCTGACCGGGCTGGCCAACCGCCGCTTGTTCAAGGAACTGCTCGACGCCGACCTCGCCCGTACGCAACGCAGTGGTCAACCGCTGGCCGTGGCGTACATCGACCTCGACGACTTCAAGAACATCAACGACACGTACGGCCACGAGTCAGGCGATGCGGTCCTGTGCGAGACGGCGCGCCGCCTGCGCGAGGTCGTGCGCGGCGCCGACGTTGTAGCCAGACTCGGTGGCGACGAGTTCGTGATCGTCTACGAACCGACCGACCCGAGCGCTGATCGCATGGTGCAACGGATCAACGTCGCCCTGTCGACACCGATCGACATCCCCAACGGCATCGCCGTCTACTGCCCGGCCAGCATCGGCGTCGCCGATACGCGCACCGTCGGCTACGACGGCGCCCGACTTCTCGCTTCCGCCGACTCGGCCATGTACGAGATCAAGCGGGCTCACCATCGCATCACGCCGACGGGCAGCATCCTGATCACGACGCCGACGCGGCGACGACCGTCGATCGTCCGCGAATCCTTCGGCAAGCAGCCGTGAACGGGGCAACTCAGGACGAAGCTAGCTGCGGTGGGTCAGTGGGCCACCCCCTTCTGCCTCGGTAGTGTTGTGGGCGATGGATCACGTGCGCTGGATGGCGCA
>DATBKA010000331.1:0-7085 GCA_036556105.1 Ilumatobacteraceae bacterium
CACCCGAGTGCTCGACACTCGGCCGGCCTCTCAGGTCGGGCCGCGGAACACACCGCTCGGAGCAAAGCAGATGATGGACTTCACCATCTCCGGCCTGCCCGATGACGCCACAGCAGTGGCGGTCAACGTGACCGTCGCCGACGGCACGACTGGCTCGTTCCTGCAGGTGTATCCCACCACGGCAACGCAGCCGGGCACGTCAACGGTGAACTGGGCATCGGCCAACGCCGTCGCCAACGCCGCGATCGTGCCCATCCTCGCTGACCGCTCGCTGCGGGTCTACAACGATCAGGGCTCGGTCAACGTGATCATCGACCTGACGGGGTACTACGCCCCGTCACCGTCGGGCGGTGGCGCCGGCACGCAGGGGCCCAAGGGCGACCAAGGCATCCCCGGACCGAAGGGCGACAAAGGTGACAAGGGCGACCCAGGAGTCGGCGGCGCAGGAGCGTTCCTCTACGCGACGAACACCTCACCGGAGTCATTGGCGACGTTCGCCCCAGTCACCTTCGACACGACGGGTCCAGTCTCGGGCATCTCGGTTGTCCCACCCACCCCCGGGTTCGACCCCGGCGCCTTCTCGATCGATGCGACCGGCGTCTACCGCGTCAGCTTCGGCGTGATGACCGTGTTCGATGGGAGCCAGTTCAACGTCCGCGTCAACGACATCGATCCGGGTGGCCTCGTCTTCGGCTCAGACTCTGCCGAGAACGAAGGCACGGCGCTCATCTCGTTGACCGCTGGGGATGTCATCAGCGTCGTCAATGGCGAGAGCGGAGGTGGCGGAGTTGACGTCGATCTGAACACCACACTCGTCGGCGGAGTGAATCCGACCGCCAATGCCTGGATCTTGATCGAGCAGATCGGGTGACGTGACCTCACACCTCAATCACTCGCAACCAACCTGACCGTCGAAGGGGCCCGGATCATCGCCCGCACGGGCCCCTTCGGCGCGTTTGTGTCTGATCCGCTTCCGCAGACGCCGGTTGCCCGCCCAGGCGCACCACCACGATCTGGGCTCTTCAAACCGGCGCCGATCTCCGATGATCTGGGTGCCACGCGTCCCACGTGACCTGCGACTCGGACCAAGTGTGGCGCCCAGAACGGGGAGCCGTGGCGCCGTGGCAGTCAGCGCGTGTGCGCCCTTTAACTGCTGCCGGCGTCGCCGGTGGTCTCGCCCGGCGCCGAGTTGCCTGGCGCGTTGCCGTCGTGACGTGTGTCGCGCAACTCCTTGAGCACCGTCGAATCCTGTTCGGTGGCGTTGGGGCCGAAGCCGAGGATCGACGTTCCCTTCGCCCCGCACACCGGACATGTGATCGCCACGACGGCAACCATGTCGGCAGGATCCGACATCCCCTCGAGCCGGCGTAGCGAGCTCATCGCGAATCGTCCGGGCGCCGACACGTTCCCGCATTCGACACATTCGAGGGCACAGTCGTCCGTGACGACGAACGAGGAATCGAAGCCGCCTTGCGCGTAGCCCTCGAGCACTTCGGTGATCGTCGACTCGCCGCCCATCGGGCGGTCACCGCTCTCTTCGACGAGTCGGTCGAGCTTCTGTTCGCGGGTCATGGCGAAGGAAGTACCCGAACACCGTGATCGTGAACCACCTCCGACTTCCGGCCTACCCGGAAATTCTGGGGACCAGGGCCATAGTGCTCTGTCAATCCGGTTCATCAACCACGAAGATGGCTGCATGACGCTCCTTCCGCCGCGGAGCTCGAGCACTGGCGGCCACGGGGTCGAGCGGAGCTCGACTCACCGTGCACCCGCTGCCCGGTTCGCCTCGCACCTCAATCCTTCCGACGCGCTGCTGTGGACGATCGAGCGCGATCCGTGTCTGCGCAGCACGATCGTCGCCATCTCGTTGCTCGACCGGGACCCGGACTGGCAACGACTTCGCGACCGCATCGCCGATGCCTCCAAGGTGATCCCCCTCTTGCGTCAGAAAGTCGTCGCCGCGCCGTTCCGGCTCGGCCCACCCCGTTGGGAGCGCGACGCCTACTTCGACCTCGACTACCACCTCCGCCGATCCGTCGCCTCGGGCGCTGGCGATGTTCGGTCGGTCCTCGACATCGGCGGGCTCGTGGCGATGGATGCATTCGACAAGGACCGCCCGCTGTGGGAGTTCACCCTCGTCGAAGGACTCAGTGGGGGACGCGCCGCACTCATCCAGAAAATCCACCACTCGGTCACCGACGGCGTCGGCGGGATGCAACTGGCCAGGCTGATCCTCGACGAGAAGCGCAACCCGCGTCGTAGTCGCCTCGAGGCCAGCCCGATCGAGCCCGACCATGCCAGCGGCATGGCGTCGCTCGCCGATTGGGTCGCCGAGAACATCCACACCGCGTCGTCGTTGTCGATGCGTGGCGCGCACGCTCTGCCCGATGTCGCCGGGCGCGCCTTCAAGAACCCCGCTGAGCAGTTCACCTCGCTGGCGCGTGGTGTCCGCTCCGTCGGCAAGTTGCTGGCACCTGTCACCGAGCCGCTCTCGCCGGTGATGAAGCACCGCGGCATGTCGCGATCGCTTGACGCCTTCGATGTGCCGATGGACTCGATGCTCGCCGCAGCGCACGCGGTCGAAGGATCGCTGAACGACTCGTTCCTCGCCGCCATCGCCGGGGCGATGCGCATCTATCACGAACGCCACGGCGCACCGGTCGATGCGTTGCGCGTGACGATGCCGATCAACCTGCGCCGCGCCGACGATCCGACGGGATCGAATCGCTTCACACCAGCGCGCTTCGCCATCCCGGTTTCGACCGTCGATCCTGCGAAGCGGATGCGCGAGCTCGGTCAGCTCGCTCGAGACTGGCGGCACGAGCCGTCGTTGCCCCTGACTCAGGTGATCGCCGGCGGGCTGAACTTCCTTCCAGCCCCGGCAACTGCGTTGCTGTTCGGCTCGATGTTGAAGGCAATCGACTTCGTCGCCACGAACGTGCCCGGGCTGCGCAAGCGAGCGTTCTTGGCCGGCGCCGAGCTGACCCACCAGTTCGCCTTTGCCCCGCCATCGGGGTCGGCGTTCAGTGTGGCCCTGATGTCGCACGTCGATCGGTGCTGCATCGGGCTCAACGCCGATGTCGCCGCTGTTCCGGATCCGGACATCTTGGGTCTGTGTTTGCGCGAAGGTTTCGACGAGGTCATCGCCGTGGGAGGCAATTCATGACCGAACCACTCGGTCCACTCGACGCCCTCTTCCTGCACATGGAGGACGGCGTCAGTCACATGCACATCGGTTCGTGCTCGATCTTCGCCGGTCCGCCGCCGTCGATCGACGAGATCACGTCGCTCGTGCGCAGCAAGCTGCCGATGCTCAGCCGCTACCGGCAGAAGGTGCGCTTCGTTCCCGCCGCGCTCGGTCATCCGGTGTGGGTCGACGACCCGCACTTCAACCTCACCTACCACGTCCGTCACTCCGCGCTGCCGCCTCCCGGCGACGCCGAGGCACTGCAGAACCTCGTCGGACGGCTGATGTCACAAGAGCTCGATCGGCACCGTCCGCTGTGGGAGATGTGGATGGTCGAGGGACTGCCCGACGGGCAGTGGGCGATGATCGCCAAGGTCCATCACTGCATGGTCGACGGGATCTCCGGAACCGACTTGATGACGCAGTTGCTCGATGCCGATCCCCACGCAGCCCTCGCCCCCAGCGAACCATGGTCGCCCGAGCCCGAACCGTCGGACGCGCAACTGACCGTCGACGCGATGGGTCGAATGATCACTCGTCCGGCGCAGCGGCTGCTGTCGTCGCGATTCGGCGCCCGCCAACCCGGCGAGGCGTGGGCGCGCCTCAACGAGGTCGCCGCCGGTTTCCGCTCACTCACCAGCCGCATGCTCGTCCCCGCTCGCCAGGTCTCGATCGAAGGGCCGATCGGCCCGCATCGGCGGTGGGCGCCGGCGCTGTGCAGCCTCGCCGACGCGAAGGCCATACGCAAAGCGTTGGGCGGATCGGTCAACGACGTCGTCCTCACCGCCATCAGCGGAGGCTTCCGAGCACTCCTGCTGCAGCGCGGCGATGTCGTCGAGAACCTCGTCGTCCGTACCTTGGTGCCGGTCTCGCGCCGGCGCCCCGGTGACCACACTTGGAACAACCAAGTGTCCTTGATCCTCGCCGACCTTCCCGTTGGCATCGCCGACCCAGTCGAACGACTGCAGGCCGTGCGCGCCCAGATGGCAACGCTCAAGGAGTCGCACCAGGTCAACGCCGGCGAAGCCGTCGTCGCGGCGGCCGAGTTCCTGCCACCAGCGCTGCTGGCATTCGGGGCCCAGGCAACCATGGCGATGATGCGCCGCTCGCCGCAGCGCGTCCTCAACACCGTCACGACCAACGTGCCGGGACCGCAGTACCCGCTGTTCGCCCTCGGCCGGGAGATGATCGAGTACATGCCCTTCGTGCCGTTGAGCCAAGGCGTGCGCATCGGCGTCGCCATCCTGTCGTACAACGGCAAGCTCACGTTCGGCATCACCGGCGACTACGACACCGCACCTGACGTGCGGTACATGGCCACACAGATCGAAACAGAAATGAACGTCCTCCGGTCACGAGCCGGGCGACGCAAGACGACCGCTACCGGTCGACGATTGGAGGAGGTCTCCTGATGAGAGAGTTGTGGAACAAGGCTGGGCGTCTGCTCAGTCGCCGCACGGTAGCGACGTTGTCGGTTGTCGCCGTCGTCACGGTCGGGCTCGGGTTCGGCCTGACGCGACTCGATTTCGCCACCGGGCAGGACAGTTACATCGATCCTTCCTCGAAGGTCGCCGAGAACAACAAGAACTACCAGAACCTGTTCGGCGGCGAGAGCATGGTCGTGCTGTTCACGATGGACGAGGGCAAATCGATCGTCGACCTGTTCACACCGGCCAACATCGAGAAGTTCCAGGCTGTCGAGCAAGAGCTGCTCAACGACCCCAGCGAGACCGTTCAGGGCGTGGTCTCACCGCTGACGTTGCTGCAGTGGACGCAGGACCTGATCACCAAGAACGTGGCGCTGCAGATCATCGCCCGCACGATGGAGCGCGAGCCGAACGCTGATCTCGTCGCCCTGCGCCAGAAGGACTTCGCCATCACCAACGCGCGCCAGGCCGCGGCCGGTGCGCAGGACATGAACAACCCGGACTGGATCAAGTTCCTCGAGTTCGGCAACGACAACTTCGAACTCGACGCCGCCGGGAAGCTCATCGTCCCCTCGGACGACAAGTTGATCGTGCGCCACGCCCTGCGCGCCTTCATTCCCAACAACACTCACGCCATCCTCGCCGGGATCCTCGTTGGCAACGCCTCCCTCGATCAGCTCGCCACCGGTTCTGACGTCGTCCAGAAGGCAGTGAGCAACAAGACGTTCGAGAACGCCACCGTCACGATCACCGGCACACCGACGTTCCTGACCGACATCAACGACTACCTGCAGGGCGGGATGCTCCTCCTTGGAGCGATCGCCGTCGTGGTCATGCTCGTCATCCTGCTCGTCGCGTTCAAGGTCCGGTGGCGGCTGCTGCCGCTGCTCGGCATGCTCGTCGGCGTCGTGTGGGGCTTCGGAGCCTTCGGCTTCACCGGCACGAAGCTCTCTCTGGTGACGATCGCCGGCCTGCCGATCCTCATCGGTCTGGGCATCGAGTTCGCCATCCAGATCCAGAACCGGATCGAGGAGGAACGCAGTGTCGAGCGGTCGCGCACACCGTTCGAGGAGACGCTGCGACACATGGGCCCGCCGCTCCTGGCGGCAACGATCGCCGCGGTCATCGCCTTCCTGACGGTGAAGATCTCCAAGGTCCCCATGGTTCAGGACTTCGGCGTGCTCCTGTCGATCGGCATCGTCGCCCTGCTTGTCGCCGGAATCGTGATCCCGACGACGATCATCGGCGCACGCGAGCGACGTTCGCCGACGACCAAGGAGCCCGTGGTCAGCTGGGTCGAGAAGACCGTCGACAAGCTTGGCGCGTTGCCACGCATGTTCGTGATCCCGCTCGTCGCCCTGGCGATCGCCATGCCGGTGCTCGGTCTGGCCCTCGAAGGTGGATCGAAGATCGAGAGCGACCCGATCAACTGGGCCAACCAGTCGAGCACGTCGATCAAGAACGCGCGCCTGTTGGAGCACGAAGTCGGCTTCGCCACGACCCTCGGTCTCTTCATCGAGACCGACAGTGCCAAGCAGAACGGAGTGTTCACCGATCAGATGGGTGCCTTCGCCTTCAACATCGTCGGTCAGGCGATGGACGAGAACAAGGATCCTCGTTCGGCTGTGGGCAAGAGCCTCTTCGCCGATGCATCGAGCTTGGCGACCACCGTCGGCTGGCTTGCGGAGGTGCCCGGCACCACTCCCCTGCCACCCACTGGTCTCGACATGCTCGAGGCGTACAACGTGGCACCTGCCGCGTTGCAAGCACTTCTGGTGGCCGACGACGGCAACGCCACCCAAGTCCTGTTCCAGGTCGGCCCGTCCTCGCTCGAGGAGCGTTCCGTGGTGGTCGACAAGCTCGAAGCAGCGATCGCCGCACCCAAGAGCGGAAAGCTCCCGGCGCAGGCATCGGCCAGCACCGGCGGCCTTGCCGTCGTCGGTGTCGGGTTGCTGGAGAACATCACTGCCAACCGGGCCCAGCTGACGATCGTCGCCTTGCTGCTCGTCGGTGCATTCGTCGTGTTCCGCTATCGCGACCTGGCCCGCGGCCTGCTGACCATGGTTCCGGTGCTGGTGGCCACGGGAACGTCGGCGGTGCTGGTCCGGGTGCTCGGCATCACCCTCAGCCCGTTGTCGACCGTCGGCGGCCCATTGGTGGTGGCCACATGTGCCGAGTTCTCGGTGCTGCTCATCGCCCGCTACGCCGAGGAACGCGACCGCGGCCTCGATCCCGAAGCGAGCACCCACGTGGCCGCTCAGCACACGGGGCGGGCGTTCTTCACGTCGGCCCTGACCACGCTCGGCGGATTCGCGGTGTTGATGTTCTCGACGCTCCCGCTGCTGGCCGACTTCGGCATGGTCGTCACCATCAACATCGCCGTCGCGCTGCTGTCGGCACTCGTCATCGTGCCGCCACTGGTCAAGGAAGCCGACCGGCGCGGCTGGTTGGCGTTGGGCTCGGAGCCCTCA
>DATBKA010000332.1:0-3293 GCA_036556105.1 Ilumatobacteraceae bacterium
CACGACCGCGGTTCGTGTGTGGTCTGGGCGGGTGGGGCTGCCGCGTGAGCGTCAGTCATCGGGTGCCTCAGTCATCATCGCGCCTTCTGATCAAGAGGGGGCTGGAACAGCACACGCCTCACGCCGCCGGAGATCCGGCGACGTGAGGCGCGCGTACCGCTAGGAAGAGGTGGTCAGCAGCCGTTGACCGAACCGGCCGTGACACCCTGGCAGAGGGTGGCCTTGTCGATCCAGCCGGCGTCCAGCACCACGTTGAGGTTGTCCTTCGTGATCGGGATCGGCTTGAGCAGGATCGACGTGACCTGGACTCCACCGGGGGTCGTGAACGGCGCGGTGCCGGCGACCTTGGTGACGTCCTTGTCCTTGCAGAGCGCTGCAGCGGCGGTGCCAGCGGCTGTACCGAGCTCACGTGCGTCCTTCCACACGTCGACGGTCTGGGTGCCGAGGGCGACACGGTTGAGGGCAGCCTGGTCACCGTCTTGGCCCGACACCGGCACCTTGCCGGCCAGACCCTGCGCTTCCAGCGCGGCGACGACGCCGCCGGCCATGCCGTCGTTCTCGGACAGCACCGCATCGACCTTGTTGTCGTTGGCGGTGAGGAACTGCTCCATCTCCGTCTGGGCCTTTGCCGGGTCCCAGTTGTCGGTGTAGGTCTCGCCGACGATCGTGATGTCGCCAGCCTTGACGGCGTCACCGATGATCTCCTCGTGGCCGGAGCGGAGGAAGTCGGCATTGGCGTCGGCCTTGTTGCCCTTGATGATCACGTAGTTGCCCTTCGGCACGGCCTTGAAGTCCTCGCGGGCCTCCATGCGGCCGACCTCGACGTTGTCGAACGTGATGTACAGCGCGCCTGCGTCCTCGATGAGGCGGTCATAGGCGATGACGGGTACGCCAGCCGCAATGGCACTGGCGACCGAGGGCTTGATGGCCGTTCCGTCCTGGGCGAGGATGACGACGACGTTCGCGCCTTGCGAGATCAAGTTGTCGACGTTGCTGGCCTGTGTCTCGGCCGACGACTTGGCGTCGTTCGACACGTAGCTGCCACCACCTGCTTCGATGGCTGCCTTCAGAGCCGGCTCGTCCCACTTTGCCCAGCGCTCTTCCTGGTAGTTGTTCCAAGACACACCGACGACGCAACCGCCTCCGCCGCCACCGGCCGCAGTGGTTGTGGCACCACCAGCCGTACTCGGCGCGTTGGTGCTGGCACTTTCCTTGTCGTCGCTTCCGCAAGCGACGATGAGCAGCGCAGCGCCCATCACCAGTGGTGCTAATCGACGAGCTCGCATCCGAAGCCCTCCCCTTCTGTCAGCCGCGGCTTCCTGCCACGGCGCGCGCAGCTTAGCCCACCGAACGTCTTCAAGTCCCGGGTCGAAGGTCCCGGCACGTGGTCGTGTGGTTCAATCCGACGATGCCCGATCCGCGCCGTCCACCCGATGCGGGCGAGGCACGGAGACGAACGGCCCGGCGTGCACGGTGGTGGATCGCCGGCATCGTGCTGCTGGCGATCACGGCGACCGGGGTCATTCTGTTCACCCGCCGATCTGAGGACGAGACGTCGGGCGGGCGACCGCCGCGCTACGTCGAAGAAGCCGCTGCTGCTGGAATAGACCACGTCTACGCGGGCGACTTCGAGTTCTTCGTCGGAGGCGGGGTGGCCGCGTTCGATTGCAACGACGACGGACGGAACGAGCTGTTCTTCGCAGGAGGAACAGCGCCGGCGGCGCTCTACCGCAACGAGAGCGACATCGGTGGACCGCTGCGCTTCGCCCAACAGACCTCGTCCGTGACCGATCTGACAGCGGTCACGGGTGCGTACCCGCTCGACGTCGATGGGGATGGGCACGTCGATCTCGCCGTGCTCCGCCGGGGAGGCAACGAGTTGCTGCGTGGTCTCGGTGACTGCGCGTTCGAATCGGCCAACGATCGCTTCGGTCTGCAAGGTGGCGACGCGTGGACCGCGGCGTTCAGCGCAATGTGGGAGGGTTCGAACACACTGCCCACGCTCGCCTTCGGCAACTACCTCGTGCCCGGCACCGACGACTGCGCACCCAGTGACCTGGTGCGGCCGGCGTCATCAGGAGATCGGTACGCCTCCCCGGTTCAGCTCGCGCCGGGCTACTGCACGCTGTCGGTGCTGTTCAGCGACTGGAGCCGATCGGGCCGCCGCGACCTGCGCGTCACCAACGACCGGCACTACTACGTCGACGGCGAGGACCAACTCTGGCGTGTTGCGCAAGGCGAACCGCCGCGCCAGTACACCGCCACGGACGGGTGGAAGGCGTTGCACATCTGGGGCATGGGAATCGCCAGTCAGGACCTGACCGGCGATGGCGTCCCGGAGGTGTTCATCACGAGTCAGGGCGACAACAAGCTGCAAACGCTCGCCGGCACCGACGAGCAGCCGACGTACCAAGACATCGCACTGAAGCGAGGAGTCACAGCGCAGCGTCCGTTCGCCGGAGGCGACGTGTTGCCGTCCACGGCCTGGCATCCCGAGTTCGAAGATGTCAACAACGACGGCCTCGTCGATCTGTTCGTCAGCAAGGGCAATGTCGAGGCGCAGCCGGATTACGCGTCGCGCGACCCGAGCAACTTGCTGATCGGACAGACCGACGGCACGTTCGCCGAAGGCGCCGAGGCGGCAGGGATCGTCGACTTCGAACGCGCCCGCGGTGCCTCACTCGTCGACCTCAACCTCGATGGGATGCTCGACCTGGTCGTCGTGAACCGCCAAGCGAACATCAAGCTGTGGCGCAACGTTGGCAGCGGCGATGCCGAGCAGCCGGCACCGATGGGTCACTGGGTCGCGGTCCGACTCCTCGAGGCAGCGCCCAACGTCGACGCTGTCGGAGCATGGGTGGAACTGCGCTCGGGTGATCGCACCATCACTCGCGAGGTCACGGTCGGGGGTGGTCATGCTGGGGGCAAGATCGGGTGGATCCACTTCGGACTTGGCCAGTCCGCTGCCGCCGAAGTGCGGGTGCAATGGCCCGACGGAGAGACCGGGCCGTGGACGGCGGTGACCGCGGATCAGTTCGTCACGATCGAGCGCGGTGTCGCCGGTGTGGTGGCGTGGCAACCCGGCGCCTAGCGTGCGATGGGTTCGCAAGATCGCGTTCGCGTTTCGATGTAGTGTCCCCCCGGGGACCCGAACTTAGGGGGGAGCGTACGTCGCTACTTGATGTACGAGAAGTGTCGGTGCGATTCGGTGGTGTCATCGCGCTCGACGACTTGTCGTTCACCGTTGACGAGAACCAGATCTGCGGACTGATCGGCCCGAACGGCGCCGGGAA
>DATBKA010000333.1:0-4993 GCA_036556105.1 Ilumatobacteraceae bacterium
ACAGCACCACGGACGGCGCAGCCGGCGCCACTGGCACGACAACGTCGACGTGGCCGCGCCCGTGGGACCCGAGCCAGCCGATCGACGTCTCCGGAGTTCCCGGTGTCACGCCCGAGCAAGAGGCGCGAGCCACGAAGCTGATCGAGGAGTCGCTGCAGTACCTGCCCAAGTACTCCTCCACGGCAGCCGCGATTGCCGACGGCTACTCGTCGATCGGTGACGCCGGCACGGGCAGCGAGCACTACATCAAGGCATCGCTGATCGAGGACGATGTGATGCTCGACGCAACCCATCCCGAGTCGCTCGTGTACACGGTGGACGGCGACCAGCGCACCCTCGCCGGGGCGATGTACATCGCCAGCACGCGGCCGACCGACGATCCGAGCTTGCTCGACTTCGCCGGGCCGCTGATGCAGTGGCACAACCACGGCAACCTGTGCTGGTCGATCGGCCCGGATGGCAAGCCGAAGGTGGTCGGACTCACCGATGCCAATGGCAACTGCGCCAGTGGGATCAACATCGGTGGCGGTAACCCGATGGTCCACGTCTGGATCACACCTCACCCGTGTGGCGTGTTCGCCGCGTTGGAGGGAGTCGGCGCCGGTCAGGCGACGGTCCCCGACGATCAACGTGTCGACATGTGCAATCAGCATTCGCACGCCGCCGCCGTGCCGACCACGCCGTTCGACCCCACGAAGCCGATCGACCTCGGCGGCGTGCCGGGCGTAACCCCCGAGCAGCAAGCGGCGGCGGAGAACCTCGTCGCCCTCAACGTCGTCCGCCTTCCGCAATGGGCGGACTACCGGGTCGCCGAGGCCGCCGGGTTCCACAGCATCGGCGATGGTGCCACCGGCTTCGAGCACTACATCAAGTGGGACACGATCAACGACGACGTCGCGCTCGACCCCGATCATCCGGAGAGCCTCGTCTACGAGCACCAGCCGGACGGCAGCAAGAAGCTCGTCAGCGCGATGTACTTCCTTCCCGACACCGTCGCCCTGGCGGACGTGCCCGACATCGGCGGGGCGCTGATGCAGTGGCACATCCACGACAACCTGTGCTTCACCGACGACCCGGTTGCGCCACAGGTCCGCGGACTGACCGACGCCAACGGCAACTGCGCTGCTCCTCTTGTGAAGTTCCGCCCGGCGCCGATGATCCACGTCTGGATCACGCCGAACAAGTGTGGACCGTTCGCGTCACTGGAAGGGATCGGCAGCGGACAGATCCTGCCCGGCGAGACCCGGCTCTGCGACACCGCCCACGGTTCAGGCTTCTAGTGCTTCGACCTCACTCGTTCGCGTAGCTACTCGACGATCACGACATCATCGGGGCGCACCCGTCGTCCGGCCATCGTCTCCCCCGCTTCCTCGTCGCGGATGAAGTAGGCGCACACCGTCGCCAACGCGGCGAGCACGACGGCGATGGCGAACGACCAGCGAACGCCGGTCAGGGCGCGGTGCACTTCGGACGGCAACGGCGGGCGACTCAGCGACATGTGCGCAGCCAGCACGCTCGCCATCACTGCCACGCCGAACGAAATGGCCACTTGGCGCTGCGTCGTGAAGATCGACGACGCTCGACCCGTCTGGGCCGGATTGATGGTCGCGTAGGCGGCGGCTTGCATGGGCACGAAGGCGAAGCCGGAGCAGATGCCTCGCCCGAACATCAACCCACGGATCAACCACAGGTTGGTGTGCAGATCGAGACCGATGTACAGCGTGATCGCCAACGCAGCGGAGAGGAACCCACCGGTCATCAATCGTCGCGGACCGATCCGCGAGTACAAGCGACCGGCCAGTTGCGACGCGACCATGACGCCGAACGCCTGCGGGAAGGTCGTCAACCCGCTTGCGAGCGGGGTCATGCCACGCAGGAGTTGCAGGTACAGCGGCAGCACGAACGTGACGCCGAGGAAGCTGGCCATCGAGAACAGGCTGGCCAGGTTGCATTGGCGAAACATGCGGTTCCCGAGAAGCCGAAGCTCGAGCATCGGGTGAGGTATCCGCAGCTCGACGACGACGGTGATGGTCGCGGTGACGATGCCGGCGACACCGGTGCCGAGCACGAGTGGCGACAGCCATCCCGATTGCGGTCCTTCGCTCAGCGCGTAGACGATCAACGCCAACGCCGACCCGGAGAACACGAAGCCGGCGATGTCGAACCGCCCGGTCGAAGGGTGGCGATGCTCGACCAGGAAGCGCCACCCGAACCACATCGCAACCACGCCGATTGGCGCGTTGACGAAGAAGATCCACCGCCAGCTGATGTCCGTGACGATCAAGCCTCCCAGCACCGGTCCGAGCGCCGGAGCAGCAAGCGTCGGGATCATGATCACCATCGACGCCCGCGCCCGCTCGGCAGGGGGAAAGGCGCGGAACAACATCGCCAGACCAACGGGCGTCAGCATGCCGCCGCCGACTCCCTGGATGACGCGGAACGCGATGAGCTGGCCGATCGACTGGGCGAGGCCGCACAACACGGAGCCGGCAGTGAACGCGGTCAGCGCGAACATGAACGTGCGTTTCGTGCCGAACCGGTCGCCGAGCCAGCCCGACGTCGGGATCCAGACGGCGAGGCTCAGCGTGTAGCCGAGCACAACCCATTCGGCGTTCTCGGTGTGCAGCTCGCGGCCGAGCGCCGGGATCGCCACGTTGACGATCGTGGTGTCGAGGATGTCGAGGAACAGTGCCGACACGTAGACGATCGCAACCACCCACTTGTAGGCGATCGTCCGGCCGAACAGATGAACCCCTCGGCCGGTGTCGTCGCCGCTCGCTGCGCTCGGAACGGCGGCGGACACGGTCACGTGCACTGAGGCTACGAGCTTGCTGGCGCGCTACAAGAATCGCTGCGCGCAGGGTGTGAGAGGCCTGTTGTACTGCGATGATGCAGAGGTGGTGTCGCCTCGACCTCTGCCAGCCGACACGACGTGGGGGGCGTTCGGCGAGGATGGCCCATGGGTGCTCGGTCGCGACGAGCTCAGCTGGTACCCGCAGGCCGAGTCGCTTCGTCGCCTCGCCAAGGCCGACGTGCCGGCCTTGACGCGGGCGCGACGCGTGCCGCCCGGGTTGCGGGTCATCACGGTGGCGTGCAGGCTGAGCGGCGCGATCGGGCCGTGGTACGCCCGCAAGAAGCTTGGCAAGCTCAACAGCAAGCTGTCACGTCACGGCTTCGACAGTCCCGAGGCCAGCCGCCGCTACGTGTCGGCGCGGTTGCGCCGCGCCGTCGAGCGATTGGGTCCGACCTACATCAAGCTCGGGCAGATCATCTCCAGTGGTGAGGGCTTGTTCCCGGCGGAGCTGGTCAACGAGTTCAAGTTGTGCCGCGACCAGGTCCCCGCCGAGACGTTCGACACCGTCCGCAAAGTCGTCGAAGAGGATCTCGGCGGTCCCCTCGAACGACGCTTTCGCTCGTTCGACCCTGTTCCGCTTGCCGCGGCATCGATCGCCCAGGTTCACGCGGCGACGCTGCAATCGGGTGAACAGGTCGTCGTCAAGGTGCAGCGACCGAGCGTGGCCCGCCTGGTCCGCAAGGACCTGCGCGTGATGGCGTGGCTGGCACCGCATCTCGTCGGCCGCATCCCGATCGCCTCGTTGGCCAACCCACCGGCGCTGGTCGAACTGTTCGCCGAAACGATCGTCGAAGAGCTCGACTTCCGCATGGAGGCCGCCAACATGATCGACATCGCGGCGATGCTCCACGACCTGCAACAGACCGGCTACCTCGTGCCGCGGCCTCATCCTTCGCTGGTGACCAAGCGCGTGCTCGTCATGGAGCGCGTCGATGGCTTCAACTTCGACGACGTGTCGGGCATGAAGGATGCCGGCGTCGATACCGAAGCCGTGGTGCGCACGGCAATGGTCGCCTTGATCGAAGGCGCGCTCGTGTACGGCGTCTTTCACGGCGATCTGCACGGCGGCAACTTGTTCGTCCTCCCCGACGGGCGCACTGCGTTGCTCGACTTCGGCATCGTCGGTCGGCTGTCCGGGGAACGACGACTCGCGTTCCTGCGGATGATGGTGTGCGCGACGACGAACGACGTGAAGGGCCAGTTGGCGGCGATGCGCGACCTCGGCGCACTTCCGGCCGACACCGACTTGCGTGCGGTGATCCGCGATCTGCGCCTCGATCAGGCACCGGTCGATCCGACGACGCTGACGGGCGAAGAGCTGATCGCCGAGGTGCAGCGCGTCGTGAAAGCGTTGCTCGGTTACGGAGCGCGCATGCCCAAGGAGCTGATGCTGTACGTGAAGAACATGGTGTTCCTCGACGGAGCGATGGCCCGGCTGGCGCCCGATCTCGACCTGCTCGCCGAGATCGCCAACATCTCGATGCTGTTCGCCGAGCGGCATGGCGAGCGGCTCGGCCGCGAGCTCGGGCTCGACCCGTCGATGGTCGATCGCTTCGAGGTGAACATGGACGGAGTCAAGGCCGGCTTCGGCGTCGACGCCTCGACCGAGCAGCTGACGTACCGCGAGCTGCGCGCCCGGCGCGCATTGATCCAGAAGCGGATGCGCGATCACGTCGGACGGTGACGCCGGCGCTAGGTTCCCGTCGTGACGCTCGAGGCCAACGCGCGGCGCTTCTCCGGCTTCGCCGACCTGTACGACGCCGTCCGTCCCACTCCGCCTCGCGTCTTCGCCGACGTGATCACCGCGTACGCGGGTGGTCGGCCCACCGTCACCGTCGACCTTGGCAGCGGAACGGGTCTGTCGACCCGATGGGCCACCGCGTGGTCGGACGAGGTCATCGGTGTCGAGCCGAGTGACGACATGCGCCGTCGCGCCGCCGAGATCGCGCCGACGGGACAGATCACCTACGTCGCCGGCTGGTCGAACGAGACGGGGTTGGCCAGTGCCTCCGCTGACGTCGTGCTGGCGGTGCAGGCGCTGCACTGGATGGAGCCCGTCTCCACGTTCACCGAGGCGGCGCGGATCCTCCGCCCCGGTGGCGTGTTCGCGGCGATCGACTGCGATTGGCCGCCCTCGGT
>DATBKA010000334.1:0-2113 GCA_036556105.1 Ilumatobacteraceae bacterium
GGCTCGCCGCGCTTCGAAGGGGCGACGATCACGATCGAAGAGGCGCTGTGCTATCCCCGACCGTTGCAGGAGCACATCCCGATCATCGTCGGCGGCTCGGGTGAACGGCGCACGCTTCGTCTCGTCGCCCAATACGCCGACGGTTGCAACCTGTTCGGCGAAGCGGATGTCGTCGCCCGCAAGCTGGCAGCGTTGGCGCGCCACTGCGCCGACGTCGGTCGCGACGTGAGCGAGATCGACGTCACCCATCTGTCGACCGTGTTGATCGGCCGCGATCGCGGCGAGCTGGCGATGACGATCGACCGGCTGCGGCCGAGACGAGTGGGTGCCGAGCGCTTCGCCCGGCAGAGCAACGCCGGCACGATCGACGATCACTATGAACGAGCGATGCGCCTTGCCGACGCGGGAGTGAGAACGTTGATCGTCCGCCCGCTCGACATCGCCGACCGCCGGGCGATGGAGACGCTCGGCGTGCTGATCGAGCGGCTGCGTGTCGGCGCTAGCGGTATTCCCCGA
Source organism: Ilumatobacteraceae bacterium (assembly GCA_036556105.1). Classification (GTDB taxonomy): domain Bacteria; phylum Actinomycetota; class Acidimicrobiia; order Acidimicrobiales; family Ilumatobacteraceae; genus JAENVT01. The sequence continues at coordinate 517 of DATBKA010000334.1, forward strand.
GCAGCCACCACTGCTGACGCTCCAGACTGACCAACAGCAACGACCCGGATGCCGTCAGCAGTTGGAAGCGTGCCGAACGGCGAGCGCGCGTCGAATCCCACCAGCGTTCCTCGAGCGGCCACGGCCCAGCCCAGGCGCCAACGGCTTCCACTCCCGACGCACCGGCCCGCCGCACCACTGCAGGTGATGCACTGACGGCACCTCTGCCGGTGACGCGCACCGGCCGCTGCTGCGCGTCGAGCACATCGACGGGCACCGGCTCGGAGTAGACCACAGCCGGTGCCGGACTGGGCAAATGACCGGGCCACGGCCCCTCCACCGGGGTGAGCCGCTGCCCCGGTTCGGCAAGATCGGCGGTGACCGCCGGGACCCACGCATAGGCGTCGCCCGGCAACCGCCCGCCACCGGCTGCCGGCACGAGCACGTGCTCGGCGCCCGCCAACGTGGCCAGGCGGGCCACGGCCCGCGCCGCCCACTCGTCGGCTTGCGTGCGGCCACCCCACAGACCGAGTTGCACGCCGTCGTCACCACGTACCTCGACCGGTTCCAAGCGCAGCATCGTGACGCCGGCCGTGAGCCCATCGCTGTTGACCCACGCGTCGAGCTGCCAGCGGGCGCGCTCGACCATCGCTGCAGCCGACAGGCCGGTCGAGCGATACCACAACCGTTCGCAGCGTTCGCTGTGGTCGGTCTCGGCGGTGATGATCAGCCGCGTGCACACCTTGCCGTCGGCACCGAGGGCCGTGGTGAGCTCGTCGGCCAGCTGGCGAGCGATGAATACCAACGTGTCGACGTGATGCGCTGGATCGTCGAGCACCTGCACGGCGACGAGACCACTCGGTGGATCGACCGTATCGGGAGGACGATCATCGCCGCCGCTGGCGAGACGATGAGCGAACTCACCGAGCCAACCGAATCGGGCCAACACATCGGCAACAGACAGCGCACTGAGCTGACCGAGCTGGCGAACACCGAGTCGCTGCAGCAGTTCGACGAAGTCGCCATCGAGCCCACCAACAGAGGCCAGCAGCTGCACCGGCAACGCAGCCAGGAACTGAACCGTCTCCGCCTCACCGGCCGGCACGATCACCGGGATGCCACCTGCCGCAGCTGACTGCCTGGCGGCGATCGCCGCCGCGAAGCGTCCGTCGGCGATGCCGATGCCGAAGCCGCCGACAGCAGCGAGACCATCGACCGCGTCGTTGGCCAGCACCGACATCCGCTCGGCCATCGCTGCTTCGCCTCCGAAGTACCGCGACGGGCCCTTGGCGAGGAACGAGAGCATGCCGGGCTCGGTGACTTCCACGCGCGGGATCAGCGCGGCGATCGTGGTGACGACCTTCTCGAACTGGCGAGCATCGCCATCGGGATCGTGCGCCACCAGCCGGCCACCCGGGCAGCAGGCCTGGGCTTGCCGGCGACGCTGACCGATCTCGACGCCTTCGCGTGCGGCAGCCAGCGAGTGAGCGACGACGCGATTGCCGTGCAGCACGATGATCTGCTCGGTCGGATGGGCACGAGCACCGACCACGGCCCAGTTGGGGCACCACAACACGCCAAGGCGAGGCACTGCCGAGGTCGTCACATGATAGATCGG
>DATBKA010000335.1:0-1864 GCA_036556105.1 Ilumatobacteraceae bacterium
GAGGGGGATGCCGAGCATCGGCAGCAGCAGCGAGTGGGCGAAGACCTCGTGCATCCGCTCGAGATGGTTGGCACGGATGTCAGCGATGACGGAGGGATCGATCGCCGTACCCGGCGGCCAGACCTCCACGGACGGGTTGTCGGCGCCGATCGCAGCGATGTGCAGATCCCACAAGAACTCGGCGGTCCGCTCCCCCGAGGGAAGCCCGGGGGCGGCCAGGTTGTTCCGGTCGGCGGCGCGGGCCCGCCATTTCTCGTCGGTCTCCGTCTCGTACCACTCCGTCCAGCCGGTGCGCATCAACAGGATGTCGCCCTCCTCGAGCGGCGATCCTTGGGCGGCGAGCGTGGCCAGGATGTCGTCGGGTTCGATCACATCCGACTCGCCATACCGCAGTGGACGCCCCTGGGCAGCACGCCAGCGGCCGACGTCGCACAGCACGGCGCGACCGGCGATGCCGCGGCGGGCCCAGTGGTCGACGCCGTGCTCCGCGTCAGGCACGCCGCCGTAGAAACGGTTGGGGACGTTCTTGATGTGCCGGAACCCATCCCACTGCGACGATGACTGCGTGTTCCAGTCGTGGAAGACGTCGTCGTGCCCGCTCGAGCGATCGAGCACCTCGTGGCGATGCTGCGACCGCCCGAACATCGGCGGGTGGGGAAGATCGGCCGACCAGTTCAGCGGGAACACAGCGCCACGGGAGACCAATCGGGTCGCGGCGACGAGCCTCTCGGGGGTCAGCAGGTTGAGGCAGCCGAAGTAGTCCGGACTCCCCCAGATCCCCCAGCTCGCCGGCAAGTCGTTGACCCTGGGCAGATCTCGATACGACGGGAGGGAGGAGGGCGGCGAAGTCATGCCGCGAACCTAGGCGGCTCCCCGTTGCGTTTGAGGACTGGCGCACGCATACGGGGCCTCAGTCATCAAACGCAGTGGGATCGGAGGAGGCGGTGTGGCACGATGCTCGCCGTGATGAACGTGGTCGCCGGCGATGACAAGCATCCGCGCTGCTGGTGGGGCACGTCGACCCCCGACTACGTCGCCTACCACGACACGGAGTGGGGGTTCGGGGTCGCCGACGACCATCGGCTGTTCGAGAAGCTGTGCCTCGAAGGGTTCCAATCCGGTCTGTCGTGGCTGACGATCCTGCGCAAGCGCGAGAACTTCCGAGCAGCGTTCGCCGGCTTCGACCCGCGAGTCGTGGCAACGTTCGACGCACGAGACGTCGAACGGCTGCTCGGTGACGCCGGCATCGTCCGGCACGCCGGCAAGATCCGCTCGACGATCAACAACGCCGAGCGTGCCGTCGAGATGATCGACGAGTTCGGCTCCATCGCCGCGTACATGTGGCCGCACGCCACGTTCGGCGACGCGCCAACGGAGATCCCGGCATTGACGACAACGTCGACGGCGATCTCCAAGGATCTGAAGAAGCGCGGCTGGAGCTTCGTCGGCCCGACGACGATCTACGCGTTCATGCAAGCGATGGGTTTGGTCAACGATCACCTTGCCGACTGCTGGGTGCGCGACAAGTCGGAGCGGACGCGGCGCAAGGTGTACCGCGAACATGGGAGGCGGAGCAGATGAGCGACTTCGATCGGTTCGAGGCGATGAGCTTCGACTGCTACGGCACGTTGATCGACTGGGAGACGGGCATCGCCACCGCGTTGCGTCCGTGGGCGGAGCGCAACGACTTGTCACTCGGTGACCAGGAGTTGCTGGCCGCATTCGGCCGTCACGAGACCCACGTCGAAGACGAGGCGCCGGCAGCACCGTACCCGCGCGTGCTCGGTGAGACGTTGCGCCGCGTCGGCGCCGAACTCGGCGGCGAGGTGACCGACGACGACGCAGCCGCGTTCGGGAGCTCAGT
>DATBKA010000336.1:0-5424 GCA_036556105.1 Ilumatobacteraceae bacterium
GCCAGCACGCGCTCCTTCAACGGTTGCAGCGAGTCGATGGTCGCCGAGCGCACGATCCACTCCATCGCGGTTTCCTTGGGCACGATGTTCGCTTTGTCGCCCCCGTGGGTGATCACGCCGTGGACTCGCTCGGTCGGGCGAATGTGCTGGCGCAGCGCGGCGACGTTCATGTAGCCGAGCACGGCGGCGTCGAGTGCGTTGCGACCATCCCACGGAGCGGCCGCGGCGTGTGCTGCTTTGCCGTGGTAGCGGATGTGCAGCTCCTGCAGCGCGATGGTGTCCATGGCGATCAGGTCGGCGTCTGCCGGGTGCACCATCATCGCTGCGTCGACAGCGTCGAACGCGCCCCGCCGGGCCATCTCGATCTTGCCGCCTCCGCCTTCTTCCGCCGGCGTGCCCATGATGCGCAGCCGCCCTCCCGCCGCTGCGGCGACGGTTGCCGCAGCCAGGCCGGCGCCCAACCCGGCGGTGGCGATGATGTTGTGGCCGCATGCGTGACCGATCCCGGGAAGAGCGTCGTACTCGCAGAGCACGGCGACGTTGAACCCGTCGGTGCCGGCCGATGCCTCGAACGCGGTGTCGACGTCGTAGGCGTGGGCCGTCGCATCCAACCCTGCAGCGCGCAGCTGGTCGACGAGCAGATCGTGGGCGAAGTGCTCCTCGAAGTTGAGCTCGGGATGGGCATGGATCTCGTGGCTGGCGTGCAGCAACTGATCCGCCAGCCGGTCCACCTCGGCGCACACTGCCGTCTTCAGAGCTTCGACATCGGCCATGGTCCCGACGCTAGTCGTCCGAGTGTTTCAGGGCACCCTGTCCACCTCGAAACACTCGGTACGTCACACGTAGATCGTCAAGGCGTCGGGCTCGACGACGATGCCGAGGTCGCGCACCGCCCCGCAGCGGAGACCGTCGATCCACACGATCACCGGTTTGGCGAAGTGCAGGTTCATCTCCGTGAGGGACTGCACGGAGATGTGACGATGCGGCACGTGGGCTCCGGTGACGGCGCGTTGGCGGGCCTGCCAGCGCTGACGCATCGACATCGCCGGGTCGACATGGACGACATCGACCCTGCCGTCGTTGGGGTGCGAGCGCGGGGCGACGTCGTAGGCGCCGTAGAACTCGGCGTTCATCACCATCAACACGTCGCCGCGCCACCATCCGCGATGGGCGACGACGTGGGCGACGCCCCACGTGCGCTGGTTGCTGTCGAGGGTGACGCGCATCACGTCGACCGTGACCTTCGCCGCCGAGGGTCTGCCCCCTAGCCCGCCCCCGCAGGACCGGGCCAGGTCGCCGGCGGCGACGCCCACTTCGGGAATCGGTCGGTCACGTTCGCGGGCGGCCACCACCCAATCACGCAACGCCCGATCACTGCCGACGACCTCCACGTCCGATGGGCAGACGGCCCGCTCGCCCCACGGTTCGCCCTTACGAATGGTCATCGGCCAGCTCCGTGGCGATGACGGCTTCGGGGATGTCGTCGACTGGCTCCACCGCGCTCGATGCGGCGACGACCCCACGGAACAGCTGATCCGCAGCCTGTTCGGCGTGGTGCCGGGTCGCCTTGTTCGGGGCGACCAACGCCAGTTGCCGGAGGACGTCGATCAACTGCTTCATCGTGCGCACGAAGTCGCCGCCGGACAACTCTTCGGCCTCGACCACTTCGGCGAACCCCTCCCCCGCGGCCCAGGCAAAGGCGACGGCCACGAACGTCGGGTCGGGCGGGCGGTGCACGGCGAGGCCCGCTTCTTCTTCGATCTCCTCCAGTTCGTAGCTGATCGCAGCGATGCGATCCCAACGCTTGCGCACCGTGGGTGACGGGAACCAGGCTGTCGGTGCCGGCTCGGGGCTGCGATGTTCGTACACGAACACCGACACGAGTCCGGCTAGGTGCGCAGGCTCCAGCTCGTCGAGCAACCCCTGCCGCAAGCACTCGACGATCAACAGGTCGCACTCGTGGAAGGTGCGGGCCAGGATCCGTCCCGCCTCGGTCAGCTTCCACCCGTCGACGTATCCCCAGTTCTCGAGGACGCGCAGAACGCGGTCGAAGTCGCGAGCGACGGATTGGCTGCGGGTGCGGACTCGGGTGCGCAGCTCCTCGACTTCGCGAGCGACACGCTCGGCTTGCGCCGCCGCCTTCAGCCGCTCGTCGAGGTCGGGATCCTCCTCGACAGGATGGGTGTGGTCGATGGTCGCGTCCGATCGCTTCCGCCCGCGCCGCGAGTGTGGCGCCAACGTGGCCAGTTCGAGACGGTGAGCCACTTCGCGTTGGAAGTCTTGACGGTTCGGTGCATAGTCGATCGGCAGCTCGATGCGACCGAGCGGGCGCGGTGGCTCGTCGAAGTCGGCGGCAGTCAACATGACCGTGTCGCGCCGCGACGTCAGACCGGTGACGCGCATCCCACCTTTGCGGTGAGCGCTGGTCAACACGGCGACCCGCCCCGCATAGCGAGCCTTTTCGGCGTAGATCACGTCGCCCGGGCGCAGCTTCATCAACGCCAGCGACACGAGGTCGTCGCGTCCGACAGCGCCACCCGGCGCCGGAGTCGACACACCCTTCAGCTGGCGCCGGTACTCGTCGATGTCGCCGTACGGGCTGCGCGCTCGCTCCAACAGATCGGCGAGGTGCGTCTGCCGCCGGCCGAGCCGGGCCTCGATGCGCACTACGTCACCGTCGGCCTGATACTGGGCGAAGGAGAGGTTCAACATGTGGTGCGCCTGCTCGCTGGTGTAGGAGTGCACGAGGTTGGCGGCCATGTTGTACGTCGGCCTGAACGCCGAGTTGAGATGGAACGTGCGGCTGCTGGCGAGTCCGGCGACTTGGTCGAACGGCACGAACGGGCTCCACAGCACCACCGCGAAGCCGAGGTCGTCCATGCCGCGGCGACCAGCTCTGCCGGTCAGCTGCGTGTACTCCCCCGGCGTGAGGAAGGCGTGGTGGTCGCCGGTGAACTTGCTCAGCTTCTCGATGACGACGGTCTTGGCCGGCATGTTGATCCCGACGGCCAGCGTCTCGGTGGCGAACACGACCTTCACCAAGCCTTCGACGAAGCAGGCCTCGACGACCTCCTTGAACGGCGGGACCATTCCTGCGTGATGCGCCGCAACACCGGCCTCCAGCTGACCGAGGAACGTGCTGTAGCCCAACACTGCCAGGTCTGCCGGATCGATGGCGCCGAGGCGAGCGTCGACGATCTCGCGGATCCGGTCGCGCTCGACTCCCGACGTGAGGCGAACGCCTGCGGCAAAGGCAGCCTTGGCCGCCTCGTCGCACTGGTTGCGACTGAAGATGAAGTAGATCGCCGGCAGCATCCGATGCTGCTCCAACAGGTCGACGACCTCGAGCCGCGATGGAGTGAACAGGCGCCGCCGCGCTTGCGCTGCGCCGCGACGGGCACGGTTACCTTTCGCGTGGCGCGCCGCCTCTTCGTCGAGTCGCGCCGCGTCGTTGTTCATCCGCCCGTTCACCAACGTCGGCAGCAGGTGCATCCGATCGTGCGTCTTGTCGCCGATGAGGTAGAGGTTGTCGAGCTTCACCGGCCGGCGTTCCTCGACGATCGCCGAGGTCGGCCCGCGGACGGTGGAGATCCACTCTGCCAACTCGGCGGCGTTGCTGACCGTTGCCGACAAGCACACCAACCGCACCCGTGCTGGCAGGTGGATGATGACCTCCTCCCACACCGGGCCGCGGTACGCGTCCTGCAGGAAGTGCACCTCGTCGAGCACCACCATGGCCAGGTCGTTGAGACTGCGGCTGCGCGCATAGATCATGTTGCGCAGCACTTCGGTCGTCATCACGACGACCGGTGCGTCACCGTTGATCGTGTTGTCACCGGTGAGCAACCCGACGTTCTGCGGACCGAGGCGAGTCGCCAAGTCGTGGTACTTCTGGTTCGACAACGCCTTGATCGGCGCCGTGTAGAACGCGCGATGCCCGTCGGCGATCGCCGCATCGATGGCGTACTCCGCCACCACCGTCTTGCCGCTGCCGGTCGGGGCAGCGACGAGCACCGACTGACCGTCGTCGAGCGCGTCGAGAGCGCGGAGCTGGAAGTCGTCGAGCGGGAACTCGAAGTGGGCCGTCAGCTCGGCGCGGCGAGACTTCACGCTCTCATGTCTACCCAATCCGGGTCGATCTGCGGCGGCTTCAGTCCTCGGCGGCCTCGCGCCTGCGCTTGCGCCGCTGAGCGATCAGCCCGATGACGACCGAGATCGCGTAGAAGATGACCATCGGAAGGGCCAGCGCCATCATCGAGTACGGGTCGCCGCTCGGGGTGATGATCGCGGCGAGGGCGAAGATGATCACGGTCGCGTATCGCCATTGGCGCATCAACGTCTGTGGCGTCAGCACCCCGACCAGTTGGAGGAAGACGAGCAGCACCGGAAACTCGAAGGTGATGCCGAAGGCGGCGATCATCAGGCCGACGAGACTGACGTACTTGCTGACTTGGAAGTTGGCGTTGACGTCGGAGCCCGCCCAGGAGATGAGGAAGTCGAGCGCCGGCGTCAGCGTCCAATAGGCGACGGCTCCCCCGAGCAGGAAGAGGAGCACCGAGCTGAAGATGAACGGGATCGCGTACTTCTTCTCGTTGGCGTGCAGCGCGGGGACGATGAAGCGCCAGATCTGCCACATGATCACGGGCAAGGCGAGGATGATTCCGCCGTACGTGCAGATCGTCAACCGTGTCGTGAAGCCCTCGAGTGGTCCGATGAACTGCAGATCGCACCGGAGGTTGGGCTTTCGGTCGCACAGCTTGTCGTACGGCTCGCGCAAGAAGTTGAGGAGGTGGTCGTACATCGCCAACAGCACCACGACGCCGATGACGACGGCGAGCAACGAGCGAATGATCCGCGACCGCAGTTCGGCCAGATGCTCGATGAGCGTCATCTGATCGTCAGGCGAGGCAAGCTTGGGCCGTTTGTCGCGGCGGCGGAAGATCGTCATGCGGGCAACGTTCATTCCGGTCGCTTCTCGTCGGCTGCGTCGATGATGTTCGAACCGTACGAGGGTTCGTCGTACGCGTCGAGGTCAATCGGATCGACCGGCGCTGCCGCTGGCGGCGGAGTCTCAGCGTCGAGCTCGACAGCTTCCGCATCGGCATCGGTGGATGCCGCCGCGCCCGCGGCGAGCGACTTGGGTTCGGCCGCGACCGGTGGCTCATCCGGCTCGATGACGGGGTCGCTGCCGAGGTCGGCATCGATGTCGAACGACGCCGCCTTCTTGATGGCCTCGGCGGTCTCGCGCATCTCTCGCATCGGCTCGTCGAGCGCGGTCTTCAGCTCGGATTGGAAGCCGGTGGACATCTTCTTGAACTCGGCGTAGATCTTGCCGAACTTGCGCACAGCGTCGGGCAGCTTCTCGGGACCCAACACAATCAAGGCGATGAGCAGCAGGAACACGATTTCGCTGCCGCTGAGATT
>DATBKA010000337.1:0-1640 GCA_036556105.1 Ilumatobacteraceae bacterium
GAAGTGCACGGCTCTGGCGATGGCCACCGACTGGCGCTGACCGCCGGACAGCGACTTGACCGCCGTCTTCAGGTTCTTGAACCGCGGGTTCAACCGCTGCATCACCTTGTGCGTGGCCGACGCCATTGCCGAGTCGTCGAGCGAGCCGCTGCCCGTGTGCAACTCACGACCGAGGAACACGTTGCCGGCGGCGTCGATGTTGTCGGCAAGAGCGAGCTTCTGGTAGATCACCTCGACGCCCTGCAACCGCGCGTCGCGTGGGTTCTTGATGCTGACCAGCTGGCCGTTGATGAGGATCGTGCCCGAGTCGGCCGGATGCGCGCCCGACAGCGTGTGCATCAACGTCGACTTGCCGGCCCCGTTGCCGCCGACCAGGCCGACGACCTCTCCCGGGTACAGATCGACCGTCACGCCTCTCACGGCGTGGAGGCCGCCGAACGACACGTTGATGTCGCGGAGCTCGACGACCGGGACGCGGCGTGGGTGGTTCGTCTCTGCTACTGGGCGGTCGGTCATCGTCTCGCTCCTTGCACGCTCACCCCGGCCGCCCGCTCTGGATGATGGCGATCGCCACGAGCAGGCCGACGACCAGTACTCCGATCAGGCTCCTCCGGCGCCGGAGTCGCAGGGCGGCATCGACGGCGACGGCTGTGACGAGCACGACGCCGACCACGATGTCTTGCGACGGCGAGTCGATGGCCAGCAACACCATGCCCGAGCGGAGGGATTGCATGATGACGGCACCGAGCACCGCGCCAGGGATGGTGCCGACACCACCCGAGAACGACGTGCCGCCGATCACCGCCGCGGAGATGACGTCGAGCTCGTTCTGCACGCCGAGGTTGGTGACGGCGGCGTTGAGGCGTGCTGTCTGGACCGCGGCACTGACCGCGCACAACGCCCCCATCAGCACGAACGTGAACATGATCGTGCGCCGGGTGTTGATGCCACCGAGCTCGGCCGCCTCCGGGTTGCCGCCGTACGCATAGACGTAGCGACCAAACCGGCGGCGGCGGGCGAGGTAGCCCATCAAGATCGTCACGCCGATCAGGATCACGACCGGGTAGGCAACGCCCGTCGGATCCCCAGTGATCGGGGAGATGTACTTGTTGGCGATCAGGCCGACGCCCGCCAGGACGGCTGCGCAGCCGGCACCCCCGATCACGACGTCGACCCACACCGGCCGCACCGCCAGTTCGTAGCGGAGTCGGCGACGGCGGGCGAGGGCCAGTGTGAACACGATGCCGGCGCAGGCGAGGATCGCCAGGACCCAGCTCTTCCATTCGCCAAGCGAGCCCTTCGAGCCGCCGCCGAGAAGCTGGAAGTTGTGGTCGAGGGGGGCGAGCGTCTGACCCTTGGCGCCGAGGCGGAAGATGAGGCCGCGCCACACCAGGTACCCGCCGAGCGTGACGATGAACGCCGGCACCCCGACATAGGCGACGACGTACCCCTGCAAGCCACCGATCAGCGCTCCGAGCAACACTCCGACGATGACGGTCAGGATCCAGGTGTAGGGACGCTCGAGCCCGAGGTTGAACGTGTCGGGTATCCACTTCGTCTGGATCATCGCCATGAAGTAGCCGAGGAAGCCCAGCAGCGACCCGACGGAGAGGTCGATGTTGCGCGACACGATGATCAGT
>DATBKA010000338.1:0-2151 GCA_036556105.1 Ilumatobacteraceae bacterium
AACACGCGTGCGTCGTCGATCGCCTGGCTGCCCGACAACTCGGGGTTCTGGTACCTGCGTTACCCGCCCGACGACGCCTACAACCGCCACGTCTACTTCCATCACCTCGGGGCCGACCCGGCGTCCGACGAGCTGGTGTTCGACGCACTGCCCACGCCGGAGAGCTGGCCCGACGTGCTGGCCAGCGACGACGGTCGCCACCTGCTCGTCTCGGTCAGCGTCGGATGGAGCCGCACCGACGCCCACCTCCTCGACACCGCGACCGGGGAGTGGCGCGAGGTCGTCAGCGGCGTCGACGCGTCGTCATCGTTCTTCTTCCACGCCGGCGAGCTGTATGCGGTCACGTCGCGCGACGCGGTGAACGGGCGGGTCGTCGCCGCACCGTTCGACGCTCCACACCAATGGCGCACGGTCGTACCGGAACGCGATGTCGTGCTGGCGCGCGGAGCCAGCTTCGGAGACGCGCTGTTGGTCGTGGCGAGCGCGTCTGCGGTCGACAGGGTCGAAGTGTGGAGCACCGACGGCGCGCTGCAGCGAACGCTCGACGACTTCGGGCTTGTCAGCATCGAGTCGCTCGACACCGAGGGGGCGAGTGCGTTCCTCGTCGCCAACTCGTTCGACTCGCCACCGTCGATGTATCGCGTCGACGAAGTCGTGCGGCGCTGGTCCGCCGCCGCGGATCGGTCGCTGCTGCCGTCGATGACCGTCAGTCATGTGAGCTACCCGTCGCCCGATGGAACCGAGATCGGTTTGTTCGTGATGCACCGCGAGGATGTGCAGCCATCGGCGCAGACGCCCCTGTTGCTCACGGGATACGGCGGGTTCGCCATCGCCGAGAAGCCGGCGTGGTTGGTGCGCGCTGCGACGTGGTGCGCCGCCGGGGGAGTGTTCGCCGTCGCCGGGCTGCGCGGTGGGTACGAGCACGGCGAGGCGTGGCATCAGGCGGGACGCCGAGCGAACAAGCAGAACGTGTTCGACGACTTCCACGCTGCGGCCGACTGGCTCGTCGCTCAGGGCATGGCGTCGCGCGACATGTTGGCGATCGAGGGCGGCTCCAACGGCGGATTGCTGATGGGTGCGGCCATCACGCAGCGCCCCGATCTGGCGCGGGTCGTGCACTGCGCAGTGCCGCTGCTCGACATGATCAGGTTCCCCAAGTTCCTCATCGCCCGGCTGTGGACCGATGAATATGGCGACCCCGACGTTGCGGAGGAGTTCGCCTGGCTACACGGCTACTCGCCGTATCACCACGTGCGCGCCGGTGCGGAGTATCCGTCGGTGCTGTTCACCACCGCCGAGGGCGACTCGCGAGTGGATCCGCTGCACGCTCGGAAGATGGCGGCGTTGATGATCGACGAGGCCGCCGGTCAGGCGGAGCGCCCGATCCTGCTGCGCCAGAGCGGGCGGGCCGGCCACGGCCAGGGCAAGCCGGCCACCATGCGCGTGCGCGACGACGCCGACGTGCTGACGTTCTTCGCCTGGCAGTTGGGTGCCGAGACCAGCCTCGGGCAACGCTTGTAGCCTCGTCGATCGTGCGCGGGAGCCAGATGATCGTTCGAGTCGCGGCCGGCGCGCTTGCGCTCGCTTTCCTCGCCCAATGCGGCAGTGGTTCCGCATCCGCGCCGACCACCGCAGCGTCGGTGCCCGCAACGGTCACCACGGCGGAGTCGACGCTGCCGCCGCCCACGACGGAGCCCGCCTCGACGACCACGCGGCCAGTCACCACAACCTCGACGGTCGCGCCGACGACCACCACGATCGCCGAGCCGACCACGACCACGATTCCGGTGCCTGTGATCGACCCGAACTGTCCGCAGACTGCGCACGGCGCGGTGATCGACCGCGACCGCCAACGCGCCTACCTCTGCGACAACGGTGTGGCATTTCCAGAGTTCGTGATCACGACGGCGATCACCCAGCCCGACCCGGGTGTCTATCCCGTGTTCGCCAAGACGATGCACACCTCGTCGCGCTTCGGCGGCCACTACAGCACGATGACTCACTTCGTCGCCTTCACACGAGGCAAGAAGACCGGGGCGCGAATCGCCTTTCACACCGTGCCGGTGCTGACCAACGGCGACTACGCGCAACCGCTCGACTCGGTCGGCACACCCGAGCACCATGGTGATTCGGCAGGCTGCATCCGTGTCT
>DATBKA010000339.1:0-2374 GCA_036556105.1 Ilumatobacteraceae bacterium
CGCACACGACGGCGACCTTGCCGCCGAGCATGACGTCGGTGGCCCGGCAGATCGCATCGACCAGGGAGTGACGGCAGCCGTAGAGGTTGTCGAACTTGCTCTTCGTGACCGAGTCGTTGACGTTGATCGCCGGGAACAGCAGCTCGCCGCGCTCGTGCATCTTGTAGAGCCGCTTCACGCCGGTCGTGGTCTCCTCGGTGACGCCGCGGATCCGCGCCGCCATCTGGGTCCACTTTTGCGGCGACTCCTTCAATGATCGCTGCAACAGGCCGAGCACGATCGCGAACTCCGGGTTCGATGCTCCCGTCGGATCAGGCACCTCACCCGCGGCCTCGAACTCGACACCCTTGTGCAACAGCAGCGTGGCGTCGCCGCCGTCGTCGAGGATCATGTTCGGACCCTGCTGCTCCCCATTGGCACCGTCGGGCCACGTCATCATCTGCTCGGTGCACCACCAGTACTCCTCCAGCGTCTCACCCTTCCAGGCGAACACCGGAACGCCGTTCGGCTCGTCGACGGTTCCCTCGGGCCCGACCGCCACCGCCGCGGCCGCATGGTCCTGTGTCGAGAAGATGTTGCAGCTCGCCCAGCGCACCTCGGCGCCGAGCTCGACGAGCGTCTCGATCAGCACGGCGGTCTGGATGGTCATGTGCAGCGAGCCGGAGATGCGTGCGCCGGCGAGAGGCTTGGTCGGCCCGAACTCCTTGCGCAAGGCGCGCAGGCCGGGCATCTCGTGTTCGGCGAGGTGGATCTCCTTGCGGCCGAACGGGGCGAGTGAGACATCGGCGACGCGATAGTCGCGTCGAGCCGCGAAGGTCGCGGTCATAGCAGGTTCCTCCACAGGACGTTCGTGTTGAGTTCGGGCCGGTGCCAGCTGGCAACGCTCTGATCAGCCCGTGGGGTGACCCAGAGTCTAGTCGTCGAGGACGACGGCAGCGGCGTCGAAGATGTAGTGATCGAGGCCGGCGTTGTTGTACACGCGGACCAGGTTGTTGGCCGCGCTGTACTTGAGCACGGCCAGGTTCGGGACCGGCAGCTTGCCTTCGACCATGTTGAGGTTGGACGTGAAGGGTTTGTCCACGTCACCCGGATAGGCCGTGAGGTACGAAGCAACCGGTCGTGACGCGTACTGACGGGTCAGTTCTGCGGACGTGAGGTTGCCGATCACACCCATCTGCTTGCCGACCGGATCTGCCCCGATCATCACCGAGCTGGCGAACTCGGCGAAGCTCCAGTCCTCAGCCATTCCAGGCCCCAGCGCGACAGCGCCCTCACGTGCGCTGCGCGTGTCGAGAGCGCGATACGGCGAGGTGAGTGGCACGACGCGGCCTTGTCGCGTGTTCGGATCGACGCCGCTCTTCAGGTACCCGACGACGTCGGCGACGACGTCGGTCTGGCCCTGGTAGTTGAAGATGCGCACCTTGCCGTCCGCACCGACGGGCACGAACACGAGATTGGCCTTCGTGACATTCGGAATCAGGTTGAGGTTCGAGGTCGTCGGGTCCTCGCCGGGTGGCGGCGCGTCGGGCAGCAGTGACAGGTACGTGTAATAGCCGCCGGGGCGATCGGTGATCCCGACGACGTTGAGCAGCACGCCGGTTACGTTCGGCGAATCGGGCACGGCGTCGATGACCGGACCGGGGTTGACCCCGTCGGCGCCACGGATCTGCAGTTCGATGGTCTGCTTGGCGACGAGTGGCGCCTTGGCGTTGTTGGCCGTGCCCACCCCTTCGCGGGTGTCGAGGAGACGCACCGGGGTGACCGGGATCAGCCGCGAACCGGGATCGACCGTGCCGACGCCGGGCTGGTAGTTGCTGGTCGAGAACCAACCGAACACGTCGACGAGCACGTTGGCGGTGCCGCTCTGGCCGTACAGGCCGATCGTCAGGTCGCCGTCCTGGCCGGGACGGACGATGGCGACGTTGGGCACGGTCTGGTTGGCGACGAAGTTGACGATCGAGGTGCGATCAGTCGGCTTGGCCCCCTTGCCGTAGGCCTCGAGGTACCCGCTGGCCCCGGGCTCGGTGACGGTGAAGTTGACGACGACGCCGAGCACGGCGCCGCTGTCGCTGGGAATGCCACCGACGCCGAGCAGGTGGATGTTGAACTCGGCCGGACCGGGGCCCAGCGGCTTGGGGCCAGGCGACGGGTCGTTGACCGCCGACGCCGGCCGAGAGTCGAAGATCCGCTGCGGCTTGAGCGGGTGGAACTCGCCACCGGGACCGAGGCCTGCGGCGTGGACCGGGACGACGTCCGCGCTGATCGGGATCGCCACGGAGGCAGCAGCCAGCCCGGCGACGGTCAACAACCGCGCAATGTGACGATGCGACTTCACGGTGTGAGGATAGCGCACGATGTCTCCAATCCGGCGTGG
>DATBKA010000340.1:0-5921 GCA_036556105.1 Ilumatobacteraceae bacterium
GCAACGCTGATGAACGTCGCCGACGGCACACAGCGGCGGGTGACCCGGCAGATCCACGTCGGCTCCGTGCCCGTCGGCGGCGGCGCGCCGATCTCGGTGCAGTCGATGACGATCACCAAGACCGCCGACGTCGAGGGCACGCTGCAGCAGATCTACGCGCTGAAGGCGGCCGGGTGCGACATCGTTCGCTGCACCTGCAACGAGCAGGAGGCCGCGGAGGGTCTCGCCCAGATCGTGCCGCGGTCGCCGATGCCGATCATCGCCGATATCCACCACCAGTACCGCATGGCACTGGCAGCAATGGAAGCCGGCGTGCAGGGCCTGCGCCTCAACCCCGGCAACATCCGCCGGCCCGAGCACATCAAAGCCGTTGCCGCCGAGGCTCGCGATCGGCAGCTCTCGATCCGCATCGGCGTCAACGGTGGTTCGCTGGACCCGTCGTTGTACGAGAAGTACGGCGGCATCACCCCGGAGGCGATGGTCGAGAGCGCCCAGCGTGAGATGGCCTACTTCCACGAGGTCGACTTCGACTTGATCAAGATCAGCGTCAAGGCCTCCAGCGTCCCGTTGATGGTCGCTGCCTACCGGCAGTTGAGCGAGGTCACCGACGCTCCGCTGCACCTCGGAGTCACCGAGGCCGGGCCGCCGCCTGCCGGGTTGGTCAAGGCGACGGCCGGCATCGGCACGCTGCTGATGGAAGGGATCGGCGACACGATCCGCTACTCGCTCACCGCCGACCCGGTGGAGGAGGCGCGGGCAGGCCGGCAGCTGCTCGAGGCGCTCGGTCTGCGCGAGCGCAAGAACATCGACCTGATCGCCTGCCCGAGTTGCGGGCGAGCCGAGATCGACGTGATCGACGTCGCCAACCGGGCGATGCAAGCGTTCGGGGATCGCAAGATCCCGCTACAGGTGGCGGTGATGGGGTGCGTGGTCAATGGGCCCGGCGAGGCACGCGAGGCCGATCTCGGCATCGCCGCCGGCAACAAGCGCGGCCACCTCTTCGTCAAGGGCCGCAACGTGGCAGTGGTCCCCGAGTCGGAGATGGTCGAGGCGCTCGTCGACTGGGCGGAGTTCATCCACGAGCATGGCACCGAGGCGGCTCTCGCCCGGGTCGACACGGCGCTGGCCGAGCGCGAGGCGGCCAAGGATCGGGCCAAGCTGCTCGACGACAAGGGCGCCGACGTCAACCATGCCGCGGAGAAGATCGTCGAGATCCGCCGCGCCACCAACGGCTGACGGGCACGCGTGATCCATCACGAGCATCCGTTGTTCGAGTTCGACCCGTCGACGGAGGCGGTGATCAACCCGTCGATCCATCAGGCCAAGCTCGGCTTTCCTCATCGCGCCGTGATGTGCTGGTTCGGCAACGTCGTGCGCGACCGCACGTGCGACATCGAGCCGCTGCACCACGTTCCGTTCGAACACGGAGACCATCCGATCTGCGTCATCGAACATCGCGGCGAGCCGGTGGCGTTGGTCAGTCCGGGCGTCGGCGCTCCCGCGGCGGTCAGCTCGCTGGAGATCATGATCGCCCTCGGAGCGACGCAGATCATCGGTTGTGGGGGTGCCGGGATCGTGCGGCCAGGCTTCGATGTCGGTCATGTGATCGTGCCCACCGGCGCCATCCGTGACGAGGGCACGAGCTACCACTACGCGCCTGCCGACGCGGCGGTGCATCCGCATCCGCGGGCTCTCTCGGCGATCGACGACGTGCTGACCGAGGCGGGCATTCCCCACGACCGCGGCCTGACGTGGACGACCGACGCCTTCTTCCGGGAGACGCCGGCCAAGGTCGCCCGCCGTCGCCAGCAGGGGTGCATCACTGTCGAGATGGAAGCGGCGGCGATGTTCGCCGCGGCCGCGTTCCGCGGCGCCGTGTACGCGCAGCTGCTCTACGCCGGCGACGACGTCAGCGCCGAGGAGTGGGACCACCGGCACTGGGAACGCCAGTCCTCGGCCCGCGAACGTCTGCTCGACCTCGCCCTCGACGCCGTCGTCCGCCTCTAGCTGCGGCGTTTGTGAAGTCGGCGCCCTCATACGGGCGCAGAGTCCTCAAACGGTCTGGGATTCTTCGGCGCCGAAGACCGTCGCCGGGCCGTGGAGGTCGATCGACTCCCCGGTTTCGAGGTAGACGCAGTCGCCCTGTCGCTCACCGGTCACCCAGAGCAGTAGCTCGCGACCGGTGGCGACGTGATGGTGGCGGTCGCCGTTGCGGACGTCGTAGCGCCACAGCACGAAGGGAGTGGGCGTCGACGGTGACGTCTCGTAGCGCCACACTCCGGCGTCGACCTCGAACGGGCGGACGCGTGGTTCTTCGAGCGGCTCGAAGTCGAGCACGTCGAGCAGTTCCTCGACGTCGACGTGCTTGACCGTCATCCCGCCGCGTATGACGTTGTCGCTGTTGGCCATGATCTCCACGCCGAAGCCGCGCAGGTAGGCGTGCAGGTTTCCGGGCCCGAGGAACACGGCGTCGCCGGGCATCAGCAACACTCGATTGAGCAGCAAGGTGACGACAACCGAGGGATCACCTGGATACGCGGCGGCCAGCTCCGTGACGAGCGCTGCCTCGCGGCGCGGGCTTTGCGCGCACGCCGCCACGGTCGGGCCGATGTCGAGCTCGCCGTGGTACAGGGCGGCCACGGTGCCGGCCAGCTTGTCGACGCGCAGCCGGTCGGCGAGTGTGCCGGCGCCGATCGCGTCGAGCAGGTCGAGTGTCTTCTCGATCGGGCGGAAGCCGCTCAACGTGTCGAAGGTGTGCACCGCGCACAGGAGCTCGGGTTTGGCGAAGCGATCCTTGTAGATCCGCGTGGGGGAGTCGATTGGTATGCCCGCTTGCTCATCGCGCCCGAAGCCGGCCTCGGCGCGTTGCCGGTCGGGGTGGCTCTGCAGCGACAGCGGTTCCGCTGCGGCCATCAGCTTCAGCAGGTAGGGCAGCTCACCGGACACGGACTCCAAGGGCGCCCCGTCATCGATCGTCGACGGGGCGAGATGATGTGTGCCCAGCCACCACTCAGCCCATGGCCGGCCGTCGGGCTTCTGGCCGAGCACTCGTGGAATGGTTTCCGTGTCGCCCCACGCGTAGTGCTGCGCACGCCCGTGGACCTCATGCATGCATGGGCACGCTACTGGCAACGCGGGCTACGGTTCCGTCGATGCCCGCTTCACCGACGCCAGCCACTCAGAACAAGATCCTGCTCACGGAAGATCAGATTCCGACGCAGTGGTACAACATCATCCCCGACCTGCCGTCGCCGCCACCGCCGCCGCTCCACCCCGGCACGATGCAGCCGGTCGGGCCCGACGATCTGGCACCGCTGTTCCCGATGGAACTGATCATGCAGGAGGTCACGCAGGATCGCTATGTCGACATCCCTGGCGGGGTTCTCGACGTCTATCGGCTGTGGCGGCCGTCGCCTCTGTTCCGAGCGCGCCGCCTCGAGAAGGTGCTCGATACGCCGGCGCGCATCTACTACAAGTACGAAGGTGTCAGCCCGGCCGGCTCGCACAAGCCGAACACCGCCGTGCCGCAGGCGTACTACAACCATCAAGAGGGCATCACCAAGCTGACGACGGAGACCGGCGCCGGCCAATGGGGCACGGCGCTGGCGTTCGCCACGGCACAGTACGGGATCGACTGCGAGATCTGGCAGGTCGCCGCGTCGTATCGCTCCAAGCCTTATCGGCGGGTGATGATGGAGGTCTACGGAGCCACGGTGCACCCGAGCCCGTCCGACGTGACTGACTACGGTCGCTCGTTGCTGGCCATCGAGCCGGACCACCCGGGAAGCCTCGGCATCGCCATCTCCGAAGCCGTCGCCGCGGCCGTCGCCGACCCGAAGGCGCGGTACTCGCTCGGCAGCGTGCTCAACCACGTGCTCATGCACCAGACGGTGATCGGCGAGGAGGCCCTGTTGCAGCTGGCGATGGTCGATGAGACGCCCGATCTGCTGGTCGGCTGCACGGGAGGTGGGTCGAACTTCGGCGGGCTGGCCTTCCCGTTCCTGCGCGAGAAGCTGGCCGGGAAGATGAATCCGATCATCCGCTGCGTCGAGCCGGCTGCCTGCCCGAGCCTGACGAGGGGGGAGTACCGATACGACTTCGGCGACACCGCCGGCATGACCCCACTGCTGAAGATGCACACGCTCGGTCACGACTTCATCCCACCGTCGATCCATGCCGGGGGATTGCGCTACCACGGGATGTCGCCACTGGTCTCGCACATCTACGAGCTCGGTCTGGCCGAGGCAGAAGCCATCCCGCAGACGGAGTGCTTCGCCGGTGCGATCACGTTCGCCCGCAACGAGGGGATCCTGCCGGCGCCGGAGCCGACGCACGCCATCGCCGCAGCGATCCGCGAGGCGAAGCGATGCAAGGAGACCGGAGAGGAGAAGGTGATCCTCACGGCATTGTGCGGTCACGGTCATCTCGACCTCGCCGCCTACGAGAACTACCTCGCCGGGAAGATGGAGGACTACGACCTCAGCGCCGAGGAGCTCGCTGACGCGATGAAGACCGTCCCGTCGATGGCCTGAGGTCGGACCTGATGTTCGGTAGCGAGTGAGAGCCAGGAGACGGCCGATGTCAGATCCGATCGAAGACATCATCGGGGACTACCGCGCATTCGCCGCGGAGCAGCGAGACCGGCTGGCCACACGCGGCATCGACATCACCCCATACGAACTCAGCCACGTCGCCTACCGGGTGCCGGAGTGGGACCAGTACGTGCATGTGCGGGGGCTCATCGAACGCTACGCTGTTGCCAACCGCGAGAACGTCTGGAACGGTCGCCCGATCTCCTTGATCGTTCCCGCCGAGCCGCTCGAAGTCCTCGACGGCAAGGTCGTCCCGCTCATCGAGCTCATCCCGCCCGTCCACCAGCGCGTTTACAAGATGGGTTTGGAGCACCTCGGCGTCGTGGTCGGCGACACGTTCGACGCGTTCGTCGCGGTGCACAAACCCGTCCTGACCGGACAGCAGTTCCAAGGCCCGAGCAGCACGCCCGACCCCGTGTACATCCTGTTCGAGGACTTCACCCACGTGAAGTTCTATCGACTTTCACTGAGGGCATCCGTCGAGCTCGATGCCGGCCCATTCACGGACGGGTTCCGTCACGTCGACGACTGGGTACCCCAGCAGCTCGTGACCGCGACCGGCCCCAACCCGCTGCCGCGCTGACGGTTTTCGGATCAGCACGAGCACTCAGAACAACCTGAGCTCGTCGACGCGGAGCCCGCGAAGCTCGTCGTAGTCGATCTCGACAACACGAAAGCCGCGTGACTCGGCCAGCACGCGCGCTTGCGGTTTGACGACTTGGGCCACGTACACGCCGCGGACACTGCCGAGTGAGGAGTCGAGGTGCAACCGGTCGATGTATCTGGCCAACTGCTCGACGCCGTCGATCTCACCGCGGCGTTTGACTTCGATCGCGACCACCTGACCATCGCGGTCACGACACAGGAGGTCGATGGGGCCGATGGCCGTCGGGTATTCGCGGCGGACGAGGGTCAGTCCCTCTTCGATCGTGTGCGGCGCGGCGGCGAGCAACTCCTGCAGGTGGGCCTCGACACCATCCTTCTGCAAGCCGGGATCATCACCGAAGTCGGCCTCGGTGTCGGAGAGCACCTCGTGCAACGTGATCGTCAGCGACTCGCCCTTCGGATTCGTCACGACCCACTGGTCGGCGCCGACGAGCAGCACGTTGGGCGCGTTCATCCAGTTCAGCGGCTTGTACGCGCCACCGTCGCTGTGGATCGCGACACACCCGTCGGCCTTGACATGATCAGTCGGATCGCCTCGGGAAGGTGTGCGGTGAGACGTCCGGCATAGTCGACCGAGCAGCGGGCGATGACAAGACGCATGTATGCTCAACGTACACACTCACGGCGGCGCAAAGGAGATGCGGCCGTGCGCACGTTGACGGT
>DATBKA010000341.1:0-4650 GCA_036556105.1 Ilumatobacteraceae bacterium
CGTCGGCGCAACGCACACCAGCCCGCCGGAACGAGCAGCACTCGGCGAGTTGATCGACTGGGGCATGGTCGATCTCTTCCGCAGCAAGCACTCCGCAGACAAGCTGTACAGCTGGTGGGACTACCGCGCCGGCGACTTCCACCAAGGCCGCGGGCTGCGCATCGATCTGCTGCTCGGCACCAAGCCCGTGGCCGATCGATGCACGTGGGCGATCATCGATCGCAACGCCCGCAAGGGCCAGCTACCGTCCGATCACGCACCCGTCATCATCGAGCTCGACTGATCAACCGGTTGCGGCAGCGGACGCAGCCGCTGTGCCGCGAGGGGCGTGATCCCGAGCCGGTCGGCCAACTCGGCCGTCGTTGCCGGCGGCCGCTCCAACAGGCTGCGCAGCACGACGTCGTTGCAGATCGCCACTTCGGAGAGACCGGCGCCGCGTGCAACCTGAGCTCGCCACGCCTTGAGGCCGGCGAGTGGGTCGATGACGGTCCGCCGCGGCAGGTCTGGCGGGGGAGCGACGGGTCGCTGGTCGCCGATCGTCTGGGCGACGGCGTCGAGCCACGGGCTGGGGCGGGTCGGCGCGCCGTTCCGTGACTCGGCACGGGTGAGCACGAGCCGCTCAATGGCGCGGGTGATGGCGACGTAGAACAGCCGCGCCTCTTCGGCACGTTGCGCTGGGCTGAGCGCAGACGTGTGCGGGATCAGCCCGTCCTCGACGCCGGCCACGATCACGACCGGCCATTCGCGGCCCTTGGCGCCGTGGAACGTCAGCAACGACACGGCTCCGTCGCCAGTGTCGTCGTCGAGATCGTCGAACGGGTCGCGAGCGTCGACCCAGCTGCGGAAGCCTCCCGGTTCACGGGAGCTGAGGAATCGATCGACCTCCGCGGCGATGCGGCGACGCAATGGATCCTGCGACGCGAACTGGGCGTCAGCCCACAGTGCGAGGGCCTCACGGCTGCCGAGTCGGTACACCTCGCTGATCGCTTGGTCGAACGGTGACCGCCCCGCAGCGCGCTGTGTGGCGATGCCGAGCGTTGCGAGCGCCGCTTCGATCGGGCCGAGCTGGTCGTTCGTCCGGGCGAGCACGGCGATCGATGCCGGGCTGTTCGTGTCCAACGCGGTACGTACGGTCCTGGCGATCCCACCAGCCTCAGCCTCGACGGTCGGGAACGTCTCGATCGCCGGTGACGGACCATCGGGTCGATTGCTCGACGTGTCGTCGCGCTGCCCGCTGGCCTCGAGCGCGGCCGCGCCGGCCTCGACGACCTGTGGCGAGCAGCGATAGTTGGTGACGAGGGAGACCACCGTGACGCCGGGGTAGTGCCGCTCGACCTCCGTCAACGTGGCGTGGTCGGCGCCGTTCCACCCATAGATCGCCTGGCGAGGGTCGCCGACGAGGCAGATGTCGGGTCGACCACCCCGCCACGCCTCGAGCAGCGCATGCTGCAATGGGTTGAGGTCCTGCGCCTCGTCGACGAAGAAGTGGCGGAAGCGCCAATGGACCAGATCGCGGAATGCCTTGTCGGTCTCGACGGCCTGCAGGTTCTGGTCGAGCAAGTCGTCGAAGTCGACAACACCTCGGTGTCGCTTGATCCGCTCGTACGCCGCCATCAGATCGGCGAACCGCCGCGGCGGCACCACTCCTCGCCGCCGCGCCGCGCGTGCTTCGCGTTCGTAGTCCTCCGGCCGGACCCGGCGGGCCCTCGCCCAGTCGATGTCGGTCATCGCCGGGTACGGGTCGACGTCGATGCGCAACTCGTTGAGGCACTCGCGTATCAGACGTTGCCGGTCGGGTGCGACGGATGGCATCGGCGTGTTGCGGGTCATCGCCCGGTCGCGGAGCAGGCGGAGGGCGATGCTGTGGAACGTCCCCGCCTCGATCGTCTCGGCGATGTCGAGCCTGCGCAGCCGGCGACGCAGTTCGGCTGCTGCCTCTCTGGTGAACGTGAGAGCGACGACGTGGCGAGGATCGGCGGCACCCTGCTGGATGCGGTAGGCGATGCGCCGCGTCAGGACCATCGTCTTGCCCGACCCGGCGGTGGCCACGATCGCCAACGGATGGGCGTCGGACTGAACGGCGTGACGCTGGTGGGCGTCGAGCCCTCGCAGCAGCTGTTCCGCGCTCATGTCGACACGATAGGCGTGCCCGGCGGGAGAGGGCCGCGGGCGAGCCGGCCGACGTCGATCGCCGGCGCGGCTCGGCGCGGGGAGATCTCACATATCCCCTGATCCGGAGTCACTACAGTCGCGGACATGCCGTATCCGAAGAAGAACTTGAACGCCAACGAGACGATCGCGCTCGACATGCACCCGCATTGGTGGTACTTCGCCGAGCCGGCCTTCTCTCTCCTCGGCTCCATCATCCTCGGCATCGTCGTCCTGGTCATGACCGACAGCGGTACCGACTCGCGCAAGATCCTCGGATGGATCGCCGTGATCCTCCTCGTCGTCACTGCCCTGTGGCTGGTCGGCCGGTACCTCAAGTGGTTGACCACCAACTTCGTCATCACGTCGAACCGGCTGATCTTCCGCCACGGCCTGATCGGCAAGAGCGGCATCGAGATCCCGCTCGAGCGGGTCAACAACGTCAACTTCAACCAGAGCGTGTTCGAGCGGATCCTTGGGGCCGGCGACCTGCTGATCGAGTCTGGCGGCGAGGACGGGCAGCAGCGGTTCACCGACATCCGCCACCCGGCACGGGTGCAGAACCTGATCCATGCCCAGATGGAGGCGCACTACCAGCGGCGGGCCCAGTACGGCGTCCCCACCGGCGACGTCACCGAGCAGCTCCAGCGCCTCGAGGGGATGTTGCAGCGCGGCACGCTCACCCAGGAGGAGTTCGACATCCAGAAGGCCCGCCTCCTCGGCTGAACCGAGTGTTTCAAGGCACCCAGGCCGCCTCCAAACACTCGGATCAAACGCGATGGGCGCCGTCGACGGCGTGCACGACCCAACCGTCGGTGAGCGCGTCCGGTTCCGTGATGGCCACGACGGATCCGCCGAAACCACCGCCGGTCATCCGCGCCCCATACACCCCCGGCTGATCGATCAGCCGCTCGACCGCTGCGTCCATCACGGGGGTCGAGGTCTGGTACAGGTCGCGCAGGCTGTAGTGACTGGCGACCATCAGCTCACCTGCACTCCGAAGATCACCTGCAGCAAGGGCGGCGGCAAAGTCGCGCACACGCCGGTTCTCGCTGATCACGTGCAGTGCCCGCGCCCGAATGATCGCGTCGGGAATCAGCATCAGGTCGTCGAGGGTCGCCGTCCGAAGCGGGCCGATCAACTTCTCGGCATCGGCGCATTCGCTGACCCGATCCGCGTAGCTGCTGCCGGCGAGCTGGCGATGGGTGATGAACTGCACCACCACCTCGAGGCCGTTCGGAAGCGCGACCGGCTCGACGGTGAGGTCGCCGCAGTCGATCATCAAGGCGTGGCCGGCGACCCCGGCCGCCACGGCGAGTTGATCCATGATCCCGCACGGCACTCCGGAGGCCCGCGACTCGGCGCTGCGGCACAACTGGGCCAGTTCGGCGGCCGTGCCTTCGAACCCGAGGGCGAGCGCGACTGCAACTTCGAGGGCGGCGCTGCTCGACAACCCTGCTCCGATCGGGATCGTGGTGGTGACCGTCCCGCTGATGCCGGCGTCGGGGCGCAGCTCGGCGACGACGCCCGCCACGTACTTGGCCCACTGCGGCCGCACGCCGGCAAGGTCGTCGACGGTCAGGCTCACCACCGCCGGCTCGAGCTCGTCGGCCGATGTCAGCGTCACGTTCTCCGCGGGCGCGGCGACGATCTCCGTCCACCGGTCGATCGTCATCGGCAGCACCAGCCCGCCGGTGTAGTCGGTGTGCTCCCCGATGAGGTTGACCCGGCCGGGGGCGCGGACGTGAATGCTCATGCCAGCTTCAGCGCCGCGCTGAACCTCTCCAGCAGTTCCATGTCGAACGGGGCGCGCAGCGAGATGTTCAGCTGGTCGGCTCCCGCATCCACGTAGCCACCGATCTGATCGAGCATCTGCTCGTCGCTTCCGGTCAGGACACCAGGGCGGACGAAGTCGGAGATGGCGCCGAACTGCTGGCGCAGGTTCTCCTCGTCGCGGGCGATGCCGACGTTCACCGCGCAGCGGATCTGGGTCGGGTCGCGACCGACTTCAGCGCAAAAGGCATGCAGGACGCCACGCTTGTGGCCGAACACGTCGGGGCCGATGAACGGCACGTTCCAACCGTCCGCGTAGCGAGCGGCGATCTTCAGTGTCCGCTTCTCACCGCCCCCACCGATCCAGATCGGCAGCTTGGCCTGAACCGGACGCGGCTCGTTTCGCGCCCCGGTCATGTTGAAGTGCTCGCCGCGGAAGTCGGCGACGTCGTCGTGCAGCAGGGCGCGCACGCAGCGCACGCCTTCCTCGAGCTGGTCGAGGCGGATCTTGGCGCTGGGGAACGGGATGCCGTACACGTCGTACTCGACCTTCGCCCATCCGGCGCCGAGGCCGAGCTCGGCGCGGCCGCCCGACAGCAGATCAACTGCCGTGATCGCCTTGGCCAAGACGGCTGGGTGCCGGTAGCCGATGGAGTACACGAGCGAGCCGCAGCGCACCTTCGATGTCGTGCACGCCAGCGCGGCGTGCATGGCGACGGCTTCGAGACA
>DATBKA010000342.1:0-6077 GCA_036556105.1 Ilumatobacteraceae bacterium
GGTCGTTCGTTGCCGTCACGATCGCAGCCAGCGTCGTCGCTTGGGTCAGCGTGCGCCGCTGGGACGGGTCGGTTCGCGTCTGGCTGGCACTCGGTATCACTGCCTCGGCGATCGGCGATCTGACATTCGAGTTGTTGATGGTCGGGCGCGACGTCGAACCCGACATCTCCGTGGCTGACGGGCCGTGGCTCGCCGCCTACATCGGTCTGAGCGTCGCCGTGCTGATCGCTCTCCGCAAGGGCGATCGCACCACGCGCGGTGACGTCGATGGGATCATCGACATGGGTGTGATCGCCTTGGTCACCGTGCTCGTGATCTGGGAGTTCTGGCTCAGTGACACGATCAGCGACTCCTCGGTGCCGTGGTTCGTGCGTGCCGTTTGGGCTGCCTACCCGATCATGGACGCCGCGGTGCTCTCGATCGTGATGCGCGCCATCATCGAGCGGCGGACGCAGTTGCGAACTGGCGTGCTGCTGTTCGGTGGGGCCCTGTTGTGGCTGCTGGCGGACTTCACCTGGATGTCCATCGCCGTCACGGGGCTGCTGTATGCGGCGCTCGACGTGGCATGGATGCTGGGCGCGGTCTTGCTGGCCGGAGCATGCTGGTCGATCCCGGAGCGGGGTGTCACGACACGACCCAAGGCTGACGGCGACACGCCCGTGGGGAAGGTGCGGATCGTCCTCGCCATCGTGCCGTTCTTCGTTCCGGTCGCGATCTACTCCGTGTCGTACTACTCGGGACATGCCCTGAGCCCGATGCCGCTCGTCATCGCCACTGCCGGGTTTGCCGGTCTGGCCGGGGCACGGGCGCTGCGGCTGTTGAAAGTGCGTGACGAGGCGCAGGCCAGCCTGGCGTCGAGCGAACGGCTCTATCGGGCACTCGCCGCCAACTCATCGGATGCCGTCCTGCTTCTCGACCGCGAGGGCAGGATCAAGAACGAGGCTCCGGACTTTGCACAGATGATCGGGATTCCGGGCGTCGACATCCGTGGCCGTCACGCCTTGGAGTTCGTGGCCACCGACGATGTCGAGTCGCACCGGACGCTCGACGAGATCTTGACCACGCCCGGCGTGTTGTTCTCCCGCGACAGCCGCGTGCCGCGCGACGGCATGGAGGATCTCTGGCTCTCCGGGCGAGCCGTCAACCTGCTCGATGATCCCGACGTCCGTGCCGTGGTGGTCAACGTTCACGACGTCACGGCGCGCAAGCACGCAGAAGAGGAGTTGCTCCACAACGCATTGCACGACTCCTTGACCGGTCTTGCCAATCGGGCGCTGTTCCGCAACCGTGTTGAACACGCGCTGACCCGCCGCGCGCGCAGCGGCCTCGACCCGGCCGTGATCTATCTCGACCTCGACGGGTTCAAGAACGTCAACGACAGCCTCGGTCACGAGGCCGGAGACAAGCTGCTGCGCGAAGTCGCCAGTCGCCTGGAAGCGGTCGTGCGTTCCGGCGACACGGTCGCCCGCTTGGGGGGCGACGAGTTCGGCGTGCTGATCGAGGAGTCGCTCAACGTCGAGCTCGAGGCGGAAGAGATCGCCAACCGCACCCTTGAAGCGTTGACCGCGCCGGTGACGCTGGGCGAGGCACAGGTGACCGTTTCCGCCAGCCTTGGCATCGCCCACGCCGACCGCGACTCGACAGCGTCGTCGTTGCTGCGCGACGCCGACGTGGCGATGTACGAGGCCAAGGCGACCGGCAAGTCACGCTGGGTCGTCTACGAGGAGAAGATGCGTGATGCCGCGGTGGAGCGGCTGCGGCTGGAGAACGATCTCGCTCACGCCGTCGAGCGCCGAGAGCTGCGCCTCATGTACCAGCCCGTCATCGAACTGCAGAGCGGTGAGGTCGTCGGGTTCGAGGCGCTGGCCCGCTGGGATCATCCGCAGCTCGGCCTGATCATGCCCGATCGCTTCATCCGCATCGCCGAAGACAGCGGCTTGATCGTGTCGATCGGCCGCTGGGTCCTCGAACAGGCCTGCCTGACTGCTGCACGCTGGCGGCGGCTGCACTTGCCGTCGCTGACGATGGCCGTGAACCTGTCGGCGCGACAGCTCGCCGCGCCCGACATCTGCCGGCAGGTTCGTGAAGCGCTCGCCGTCGCCAAGCTGGAGCCTGCGGCGCTGGTGTTGGAGATGACCGAGACAGCGCTCGTTCAGGATGCGGCGGTCGCCGCCGTGAGGCTGGCCGAGTTGCGCAAGCTCGGTGTTCGCCTGGCGATCGACGACTTCGGGACGGGGTACTCGTCGCTGGCGTACCTGCGCCAGTTCCCCGTCGACATCTTGAAGATCGACGGCTCGTTCATCAAGACGATCACGGATCGCTCGAAGGTGTCACCTATCGTTCGTGGCCTGCTCGACCTCGGCCGCTCCCTCGATCTCGACATCGTCGCCGAGGGAATCGAGTCTGGCGCGCAACTCGAGCAGTTGCGCGACCAGCGCTGCCACCTCGGTCAGGGCTTCCTGTTCGCCGAGCCACTCCGCGAAGCTGACGCCGAGTCGAGGCTCGTGCCGCGCTCGGTTCAACCGGTCACGGTCTGAGACAACGGGCAGCTACGGCACGTCGCCGATTGAGCTCGTTCCATGCCACGCCCGAGCGAGCACCTCATTGCGGTTCGGCCTGGGCGAGGTGGGCAGCCTTGCGATCGCGCTTCACCGCGTACATGGCGTCGTCGGCCGCAGCGAGCAGAGCGTCGGCGTTGAACCCGACGGCGCGGGTATCAGCGGTGCCGATGCTCGCCGGACACGTCACCTCGGTCGTGGGGGAGACGATGATCGGCGCGGCCAATGCTCGGTCGATGCGCGTGATGAGGCCCCGCGAGTCGCTGTCGTCCGGTTCGAAGACGATCACGAACTCATCTCCGCCGATCCGAGCCACCGTGTCGGCGGCTCGCGTGACTGCGCGCAGCCGTCGCGCCGTCTCGCACAGCACGAGGTCGCCCACGTCGTGGCCGTAGGTGTCGTTGATGTTCTTGAACGCGTCGAGATCGATGAAGGCGACGGCCAGCGGCCGCCCGCTGCGCTCCGTCCGCGCCAGGTCGGCGTCGAGGAGCTCGTTGAACAGACGGCGGTTGGCCAGGCCGGTCAACGGGTCATGTAGGGCGAGCGAGGCCAAGGAGTCCTGGAGCTGGCGCAGCTCTGTGACGTCTCTGCTGACACCCTGCAACCCGCCTCGGATCGGCGTGGTGCGCGTTTCCCCGATGACGATCGATCCGTTTGCATGACGGAAGCGGAAGTCGAATTGCCCCAGCACCTCTGCGCCGCGCACGGCGCGGTCGATCGCCGCCTTGCCGGCATCGTCGACGATGTCGAGCAGCCGGCTGAAGTCTTCGAGGAAATAGGAGGCTGAATAGCCGAGGATGTTCTCGACCGACGGGCTCATGTAGTCGAAGTGCGGTGACGGCTCGAGCATGAACCGCCAGACGACATCGGCCGACTTGTCGGCGAGGTCGCGGAACCGGGCCTCGCTGTCGGCCAACCGCTGCTCGGCGTCGTGTCGTTCGGTCACGTCGCGCCCGACAGACAGCACCTCCGGACCATCGGGGCCCTCGAGGTACCTGTCGACCCATTGCAGCCACTGACCGGGTGCGTCGGGGACTGCCCGGGCAACGCTGTCGACGAGCACCGGGCGCTCCGGCCCGAGCAAGCTCAGCTGAGAGTGGAGACCGTCCATCTCGTCCTCCGAGAGGAACTCGTCGAGACAACGACCGACAGCCTTGCTCGCCTCGACGTGGTACTGCGCGGCCCAGGCGTCGTTGCAGTACGTGATCACGTGGTCCGACACTCGGTAACGGTTGACGCGTTCCGGCAGTGAGTTCAACATCGTCGCCGCGTCTTCGAGCGCGTGTTGGCGGTCGCGCAACGTGTGTGCCATGCGCCGGGCGTCGGCGACGAGGCCGTGCAACGTCGCGCCCATACCGGCGGCACAGACGAGGAACACCGCCGTCGTGGCGGTGCCGTGGGCGGCTTCCTCATCGTCGTTGTCGGGCACGGCGATCCACAGCGACACACCGGCGACCAGCGCGGCGAACAGCACTGCGGCGCGGTTCTCGTAGATGGCCAGCCAGATCAATGGGAGTGAAGCGAGGAGCAGCAGCGGCGACCCGATCCCGGCGCCCGTGGCCGACACCAGCATCAGCGTGGCGGCGAGAAAGAGGAACGGGGAAGCGAGCTGTGCCCAACGCGGCACGAGTCTCCAGGGGAGGAACAGCGAGCCGAGGATCGTCACGGCCACGACCACGAGCCCCGCAATCGCCAGAGCCGGCCGGTCCCACGTCAGTCCCGGCAACGCCACGACCAGGCCGAGCGCCGCGGTCGCGGCGAACGGCATCACCCTGAGCAGGCGACCGGACCCGATGAGCGGGCCCTGAGTCGCATCGACGATGTGTACGCCGCGCGGCGATGATGTCGGCGCACGGACGTCATCGCTCATCAGCCACCTCCCTCGCAGCACAGCTCATCATTGTGGATGTTCGTCGGCCCGGCGGTCGTCTGCCCCGCTGCTGCCGGTCTTGATCCGCTTCCACCACCGGCAACGAGCGAGCCCCCGGCCCTGGCTGATCGCCTGTCTCGAACAATTGTCGACACGATCTGGGCATTTGATGAGGGGCAAAGGTCCCGTGTCCGTCCGTCCGAGTCCATGTGAAATGCGCCCGGCGCGTTGATCGCCGCTCGGTCACCTGCGAAGGTTGTGGTTGCGATTCGACGATGAAGCGCGACGCGGCGGGCACGAGCATTCGGGGGCCAACGCAGTGGTGAATGACGGAATCAGCGTCGACGTGACCAAGGACGAGGCGAAGATCCTGGTCACCGTGTCTGGCGAGATCGATCTGGGGTCCATCGGCCGGCTCGAAGATGAGCTCGACACCGTTGATGCCTCGGCCGATGTCGTCCTCGACTGCTCCAGGGTCGACTTCATCGATTCCAGTGGGCTGCGCCTGCTTGCCCAGGAGTCACGCCGCATCGCCGATGCCGGTGGCAGCCTGCGCCTGCGCAACCCGTCGAGCAGCGTTCGCCGCGTCGTCGAGATCGCCGGCTTCGACGAGCTGATCTAGCTCGCTCGACGAGGCAGGTCACGAAATGTTCGGCACTGCCGAATCGGTGACTTGCCGCCCGTGTCGAGCTCCAAGCATCGAGTCGGGATGGGGAGACTCGAACTCCCGAGCCCCTGCCCCCAAATCTGAAAAGAGGATGTTCAGAGGGTATTTGTTGGTGTTGCCGTGTGTTGCACGGTCCATCTGGCTGGGGTGATGGGGGACTGGGCAACACGAGGACGGCAGCGGACCGGCCAGTGCTCCGTGGATTGATACATTCCTGATACGTCGATCTGGTGGAGGCCCCTTTTCAAGGTGGCAGGGGGCCAAGCGCGCAAGGCCGACGTGGACTCGATCGCAACGCGAGGTGCAACGTTTTTCGTTGGCCGAACGACTGGAGCGGTGTGAGCGAGTTGTCGAGTGGATCAGCGCAGATCGAGGAGGTCTACCGGTCGCTTTCTGGATCGCTCGTGCGGCTTGCCTACCTGCTCGTCGGCGATCGCGAGGAAGCCCGCGACATCGTGCAATCAGTGTTCGCGTCCGCGAGCCGACGATGGGACACGATCGATGATCCGCACGCCTACTTGCGACGAGCTGTGGTGAATCGCGCCAACGATTCGCATCGAAAAGCGTTCCGACTGGCAAGGCATCCGCTGCCCGTGGCTCGCGCTGACGGCGGCGAGCCTGAGCTCGACGGCGTGTGGCACTTCGTGCAGTCACTTCCAACGGCGCAGCGCACCGTTGTCGTTCTGCGCTACTACGCCGACCTCGCGATCGTCGACATCGCAGAGGTCGTCGGCCGCCCGGCGAGCACGGTTCGTTCCGACCTCCGACGCGCCCTGATCAACTTGAAGGGAGAGCTCTCGTGATCGACGACCTAGAAGAACTCGAGGAGACGTTTGGCGCAACACTGAGGTTGGCATTGCACCAGGCCGCTCAGGCGGTCGATGTCAATGTCGAGCCGCCAGAGGAAGACTCCTTCGTTGCCGTGCTGATCGAACCCGTGGTACGTCGTCCGCGACGTCTGCTCGTCTTGTCCGCAGTGACC
>DATBKA010000343.1:0-6086 GCA_036556105.1 Ilumatobacteraceae bacterium
GACTGCGGCAATGACCATGTTCGGCACCGTTTGCCCGGCGACGAAGTTCACGTTGGATGCGTCGGGCGGGGTGCCGTCTCCGCACGGGAAGGCAGTGAGGTAGCCGGGCTGTCGCGTGTCGGTGACCGTGGCGTTGAACACAACGGCGGTCGCGTCGGGGAAGTCGAGGCCGAAGTCGATTCCGAGCACGCTGTCGGCCGGTATCGGTATCGGCGACTCGTCGCGAGTGTCGATCCAGCGCGTCGGCGTGATTGGGATCAAGCCGGATGCCGACGACGGTGAGTACCACCCGGCGAGGTCGGCGAGCAGGTGCAGCCTCGATGTCGTGTAGAAGCAGACGTGCTTGTTCAGCGGCAGCTTCACCGTCACCAGATTGGGGGTGGTCTGCCCTGGAAAGACGTTGAGATTCGACGCCTCCGGCGGCCATAGGCCGCAGGGATACGCAGTGACGTACCCCGGTTGCTCGACTTCGGTCGACGTCAGGTTGAACACGGCCGACGATGCGTCGGCGGCAACGTAGGGCGACATGTCGAACTCGAACGTGAAGTGTCCAAACAGCTTGGGGCCGCCCCGGGTGTCGAACATCCTCGTCGGCGCAGCAGGTGTGTACCCATCGCCCGCCGCGAAGCTGTAGTAGCCGGCCAGGTCGGCAAGGATGTGCGTCGTGGATGAGGCGAAGAAGCACACGTCCAAGTTGACCCCGACGGCGACGGTGACCAGGTTGGGCACTGTCTGTCCGGCAACGAAGTTCAAGCTCGACGTCTCGGGCACTGGCTCGTCACACGGGTGAGCCGTCACGAATCCCGATCCGAGCGGCTCCGTGACCGTCACGTTCATGACCACTGCGGTGGTGTCAGAGGCGACGAACGAGCTGAGGTCGAGGCGACGGTCGCTACCGGTGCTCACCGGTGAGCCGTTCTTACGCGTATCGAACACCCGCACCGGCGCGATGCCGGTGAACCGTGGCGCCGGCAGTTCCAGGTAGCGCACTTCCGGTGGTGAGGTCGGTGTCGGCGTGGCACCCGGTCGGTAGTAGCCGTCGACGGAGATGTCGACCGTCGCCGCACCGCCGATCGTGACGCACAGCCCCGTCTGCGAGATCGGCACTCCGGACACGACTGCCGTCGAAGGAACATGCGCCGTCCAGACGGCTTGCGCAACGGATGGTGGAGGCCCACCGCACGCGGTCAACGCGGCGAAACCGTCCGTCTCCGGAACAACGTCCAGCCAAACTGCCACACCAGTCGAGTCGGGCGGCACTCCGTAGGGAGTCATGTCGACAGGTACGCCGGTGACTGGCCCCTGGATCGTGGCGACGTAGTTGAACGGAAGGTCGACGTAGGCGGCGCCACCGAGCGGGCCGACCCACGCCAAGAGATCCACCGTCAGGCGCGTCAGCGGCGCCGTGGTGGTCAGGCATGTGTTGCCGCCCGCGGCGGGGACGAAGGACTGGGTGGTGACTGTCGAGACACCGGTGATCGGAAGCACGACGTCGCTCAGCGGGTCGGGCGTTGCCGAGCACTCGTGCGACATGATCACCCCGGTGGAGGAGCCCGTGGGAAGGGCTGAGATCTGTACCAGCGCTCGCGGCGCGCCGTTGGGAGGCGGGCCGAGCGGGACGGTTGACGTGCCCGGTGGGATGTTGAACTGGTCGAAGGGTCGGATTGGAGGAATGAAGGTCACGCCCGTCATCGGCGCGGCCCCGGCTCCACCGCTTTCCGTCACGACCGAGCCGAGCAAGGTCAACACAACCACACCGGCGCGCACCCATCGCATCGAGCCGATGATAATCACCGCGGTGAGCAGGCGATTCCGGCCCGCGCTCCACTGGTGACTACCCTGTACAAGTCGTATACAAGTGCGAGCGAAGGGCTGAGTGCCGTGGCGAAGATCAAGGTCGTGAAGCCAGTCGTCGAGATGGACGGCGACGAGATGACGAGGATCATCTGGCAGTTCATCAAGGAAAAGCTGATCCTGCCGTACCTCGACGTCGAGCTCGACTACTACGACCTCGGCATCGAGCACCGCGACGCAACAGACGACCAAGTCACGATCGATGCAGCCAACGCCACCAAGCGCCACGGTGTCGGCGTGAAGTGCGCCACGATCACACCCGACGAAGCCCGCGTCACCGAGTTCGGGCTGAAGAAGATGTGGAAGAGCCCCAACGGCACGATCCGCAACATCCTCGGCGGGGTGATCTTCCGCGAGCCGATCGTCATCTCCAACATCCCCCGGCTCGTGCCGGGATGGACCAAGCCGATCGTCATCGGCCGCCACGCCCACGGCGACCAGTACAAGGCAACGGACTACAAGGTGCCCGGCGCCGGCACGGTGATGATGACCTACATCCCCGCCGATGGCGGCGAGCCGGTGGAGATGAAGATCGCCGACTTCGCCTCCGACGGTGGGGTCACGATGGGGATGTACAACTTCAACGACTCCATCCGTGACTTCGCTCGGGCCTCGTTGCGGTACGGCTTGATCCGCAACTACCCCGTCTACCTGAGCACGAAGAACACGATCCTCAAGGCCTACGACGGTTCCTTCAAAGATCTCTTCCAGGAGGTCTACGAGAACGAGTTCAAAGCGGAGATGGACGCCGCCGGGCTGACCTACGAGCACCGCCTGATCGACGACATGGTCGCCGCAGCGATGAAGTGGGAGGGCGGCTACGTCTGGGCCTGCAAGAACTACGACGGCGACGTGCAGAGCGACACGGTTGCCCAAGGTTTCGGATCGCTCGGACTGATGACTTCCGTCCTGATGACATCGGACGGCAAGACCGTCGAGGCCGAGGCCGCGCACGGCACTGTCACCCGCCACTACCGCGAGCATCAGAAGGGCAACAAGACCTCCACCAATCCGATCGCCTCGATCTACGCGTGGACGCAAGGGCTCACCTACCGCGGGCGCATGGACGACACGCCCGACGTCGTCCACTTCGCACAGTCGCTGGAGCGCGTGTGCGTCGAGGCCGTTGAGGCCGGGGAGATGACCAAGGACCTGGCGATGCTGATCGCCAAGGACGCGCCGTTCCTCACGACGGAGGACTTCCTCGACGCCCTCGACCGCCGCCTGCAGGCGAAGATGTCCTGAGCCCCGCCCGGGGAGCGAACTCGTGTGATCCAGGCCCCGAACGGTGGCGTATGGTCGCGGAGGCACCACGCAGAGTCGCGCGTGCTCGAGGAGGGTGGACGATGCTGACGTGGGATGCCCCGGGGCCGGGGTTCTGGGAGCTCGATCGGTCACACTTCGTGGGAGGCAGCACGCCGCTGGTGCGGCACATCCAGACGAACTCGATGCCGGTCGCCATGCGTCGCGTGTTTGCCGAACTGGGCACGCCGGCGGAGACACTCGACTGCAAGTTCGTCAACGGGTTCATGTACACGCGGCTGCGTCCGCTGATCGCTGCCGACCGTCCGGCGAAGAAGCTGCCACCGAGCTGGGTGCTGAAAGTGATGACCAGGGTCCACCCCAAGTTCCGCAAGCGGACCAAGACCGCCGAACGCGTGTTGCAGGGGAGCCCGTGGCGCGAGGTCATCGCCGATTGGGAGAACGGCGGACGGGCGCGCGTCGAGTCGGCCAACCTCGGCTTCCAGAAGGTCGAACTGTCCGAGCTCGACGACCCCACGCTGATCGAACACGTCGGGGAGCTGCTCAAACACTGTGTCGCCAGCTGGGAGCTCCACTTCTGGTTGCACGGCTACGACCTCGGCCCGATCGGCCTGTATCTGGCCGGGTGCGACGAGTGGGGCATCGCCCCATCCGATGGCATCCCGTTGCTGGAAGGAGCGTCACCCGCCACGTCGGCGCCGACCCGCATCGTCGCTCGGTTGCGCTCGGCCGTCGCCGCATCCGGTCGGGCGCCGCGGACTCTCGACGACATCCGTTCGATCAGCAGCGAGGTCGCTGACGATCTCGATCGATACCTGGAGTACCGCGGCTCCATCATGGTCAGTCGGTACGACGTCGACGGGTTGACGCTCGGCGAGATGCCCGACGTCGTGTTGTCGACGATCCTCCACGGTGTGGAGCGTGTCGTGGGCGATGGGTTGGAGCATCGGATCGAGTTGGTCCGCTCCCGTGTGCCCGCTGCGCACCAAGTCGAGTTCGATCGTCGCCTGGAGGAAGCGCGCGCGGCGATGAACCTCCGCGACGACAATGGCCCGACCACCGCCGAGTGGCCACTTGGTCTGCTGCGACTGGCGCTGCTCGAGGTCGGACGACGCATGGTCGATGTCGGCTGCGCGCGACGCCCGGCCGATGCCTTGGAGTTGGAGGTTGAAGAGCTCAACGTCGAGACGCTCCGCGGGCGCGGCCCGAAGGCGGCCGAGTTGACGCGGCGCCGCGATCAACGCGAGGAGCTGGCTGCACTGGATGCGCCGATGAGCCTCGGCGATCGCGAGCCGGCTCCACCGCTCGACCTGCTGCCCAAGCCGTTGGCCGAGCTCGTGCGCACGGTGCAGCTGGTGATCGAGCAACTCGGCATGGGTGGTGAACGGTTGTCGAGCGGGCTCGACGGCACCGGCGTCGGCGAGCGGATCTACCGCGGTCGCGCCCGACGCGCCGACTCACCCGAGGAAGCGCTGGACCGAATGGAGCCGGGCGACATCTTGGTCGTGCCGTGCACGACGCCCGCCTACAATTCGGTGCTCACGCTGGCCGGTGCCGTCGTCACGGCCGACGGGGGACCGCTCAGCCACGCTGCAGTGCTGGCCCGCGAGCTGGGCATCCCGGCCGTCGTCGGGGCGCGGAGTGCGCTCACCGACATCGCCGACGGGGCGTTGGTCGAAGTTGATCCGATCGCCGGCGTGGTGCGCATCGTTGCCGAAAGCTGAATGCCGCATGGGAGACTGCGCCGATGCGTGCAGTCGTGCTCCGATCCCATGGCGGTCCTGACTCGCTGACGATCGAAGAGGTCGCCGATCCCGTCGGCGGTCCCGACGACGTCGTCGTGCGGATCACGGCGACGGCCCTCAACCGTGCCGATCTCCTGCAGACGATGGGCATGTACCCCAACCCGCGACCGGCCGCGGTGGAGATCCCCGGTCTCGAGTTCGCCGGCGTGGTGGAGGCTGTTGGGGAGCGAGTGACGATGTGGAAGCCAGGTGACGAGGTGATGGCGATCGAATCCGGTGGTGGGTACGCGGAGCTCATCGTCACCCACGAGCGTCAGCTGATGCGGGTGCCGGAAGCAGTCGGGCTCGCCGACGCCGCCGCCATTCCCGAGGTGTTCCTCACCGCGTGGGACGCGCTGGTCGTGCAGGGCGGGCTGACGTCGGGACGATGGGCGCTGATCCACGCCGGCGCGTCGGGCGTCGGCACGGCAGGGATCCAGATCGCCAAGGTCGTCGGAGCGCGGGTGGCCGTCACCTGCTCCACCGCCAAGATGGAACTGTGCAAGTCGCTCGGTGCCGACGCGGTGCTGGAGCGTTCGCCCAGCGCCTGGCTCGCCGAGGCGATGGAGCGCGTGCCGGCGGGCTTCGACACGATCCTCGACGTGATCGGCGGCGAAGAGGTCGAGCGCAACTTGCAGGCGGTTGCCCTCAAGGGACGCATCGTGCAGGTCGGGGTGATGGGCGGCGGAACGGTGCCAGTCAACGTCTACTCGCTGATGGGACGCAGGGCCACCTGGATCGGCACGATGTTGCGCTCCCGACCGCTCGAGGAGAAGGCCGCGCTGACACGCCGCTTCGCCACGGAGATGCTGCCGCTGTTCGAGTCGGGCGACCTGAAGCCGGTGATTGACAGCCGCTTCCCGTTCGACCGCATCGCCGACGCCCATCGTCACATGGCCAGCAACGCCAACGCCGGCAAGATCCTGGTCGACGTCAATCCACTCTGACGCCGCGGGTGTGGTAACCCGTCGCCCCGTCGGGATCCGGTGGGGCGACATCCGCGGTCTGCGTCTCGCCCGTCTTGTCGGTCGCTCGTACTTGGATGGTGTGCTTGCCTGACGTCGCGTCCCAGTCGTAGATCCATTGCCGCCACGCGTCGTCGGTGACGTCGGTGGCGAGGCGTGCCTCGTTCCACGGTCCCTCGTCGATGCGTACCTCGACCTTGGCGATGCCTCGATGCTGGGC
>DATBKA010000344.1:0-8361 GCA_036556105.1 Ilumatobacteraceae bacterium
CCCACCCGCAGATGGTGTGGGGCTGCCACCACCCGTGGCTTGGTTCCATGTCTCGAAGCTCTGCAGCGTGCCGTCCGGAAGAACGACGCCCGACAGAACGACGAAGACGGGACCGAGCGTGCCAACTGGAGTGGCAAAGTCGGTCGCGTAGGCGCGATCGGTGAGGGGGTTGCCGAACGCGGCAGGCAGCGCCGGCGCAGGGGCGATCGAGACGACCGCATTAGCGAGCGCCTGGGGACTGTTCGCCCAGTTGGGGTAGGGCCCGAAGTAGTGCGGGATAGCCGATTCGTCGGTCGGGCTGGCGGGCACAGCGGCTGAAGCGCGCTCGACAACGCCGGCCGAGCCGACAATCGGGACTCCCAACATGGCGAGTGCAAGAACCGCGAACAACGTTCGAGCAATCCTGCCTCGCTGACGCGGTCTCACCGCGTGCGTTTCGAGTGGCGTAGCCATGGAATACCGTCCTCTCTCTACCGGTCAGCCCAACACCGTCGTAAGGCTCGTCGCAGCCGGATGCCGCCATTACTTCGCCTGGTCGGCGTAGGTACAAAGAGCACGTGGTCCCGCTGACCACAGGACGTAGTGCCCTATTGGTTGAAGCGTCTGAACTGGGCCGCGGCGATTGTCAACGCACCGTGCCAGGCACGCCGCGCTCCGTGGTGGGGCCGATCGTGCCTATCATGCTTCGTGTCCATCGGGACCGGAGGCCTCCGACGATGACGGAATGTCGAATCTGCGGCAACGAGATCCGCGACGGTGAAGATGTGATCGAGGTCAACGACGCGCTCGTTCATCACGACTGCGCCGGCCCGCACGAGCTCGAGCACGGCCGCCACATCGAGGGTTGGTCAAAGCTCGGCGCCACCAATCAGATGACGATGGGCGATGTCCAGCGCGGCGACCAACAATGATCACGAGTGAGGTTGCGGACGCTTCCACGACGTGATCGGCGCCAGCGACTTCAACACCTTGCCCACCCATTCCGATGGTGCCAGCAGCTTCGTGGCCGGATCCGAGGCAAGCCGCAACTCCAAGGGCACCAACAGCTTGCGCTGCACGCGGCACAACGGGCCGTCGCGATAGGCGGCGTCGAGGATCTCACCGGCGAGATAGGCGCGGGCCTGTAGCCATGGTTGCAGCAACTCGATCCAGTTGACAGAGAACGTCGTCGCCGGCGAACGCAGTTGCTCGACGGTTCCGTGAGCGAGCAGATTGGTCCATGCCCACGTCGGCACGTGGTCGCCACGATTGAGCACGTACTCGACATAGCGTCCGGCGAGGAAGGCCTCGCAGTCTCGGACGAGCTCACGCCCGTCTGGATCGGTGTCACGAAACCACATGGCGAGCTCCTCCGCTGCTCACGAGCAAAATTGCGTTTGCCTTCCTCATCAGCCAACCGTCGCACGCGTTGCTCCATTGATGTAGGGCACAAGGTCCCCGGCCCGTTGCCCGAATGTCGGAAAGATCGAGCGTGGAACGCCTACGCCCACACATGTTCCGAGTGTTGCCAGCGTCGTCGTGACCTATGCAGGAAGTGTGTTCATGCTGGCCGCGACCCCGGCGGCCGAGCCGTCCAGTTCGGAGAGGGCGGCGATGACTGCTGCCCGGTCGCTTGCTGGCCTGTTCTGACTCAACTTGCGCTTGGCCTGGATCGACGAGACGCGCACCTCGACGCCGACGATCGCCTTGAGCATCGCGTCGATGTAGTCGGCCGGCGCATCGGTGATCGCCCACGGCTGCGGCGAGGCGACCTCGTGAATGGCGGTCAACCGGCTGACCAGGGCCCGCTTCCAGTCCGAATCGTCATGGATGATCAACGAACCGCGCATGTGCACGGCCTCGTAGTTCCAGGTCGGCACGACCTTGCCGTGCTCGGCCTTGGACGGGTACCAGTTCGGTGAGACGTAGCTCCCGTCACCTGCGAAGATCACCAAAGTCTCGACGTCAAGTAGAGATTTAGACCAGACCGTATTGGCCCGGGCGACGTGACCGACCAGGGAACCGAGGCCATCGGGCGCGGGTTCGTAGATCAGCGGCAGCGGGTTGGCGGTGAGCCCGTCGTTCGTCATCGTGACCATCTGCGCCAGCGGATGGGCGGCGACGAACTGGGCGACGAACTGCGGATCGTGTTCAGAGAATGCGGCAGGGACGTACATCGCCACCTCAGAGCAGATCGGCGATGGCCGCTTCGAGCTTGGCGACCCGCTCTTCCAACTGGGCGACGCGATCGGCCATGCTCCCGGCGACGGCGGCGGGCACGACGGCCCCGAGACTCGGGGCGGCCTCGACCTCCTCGGCGAGCAGCTGCTGCCAGCGCTGCTCCTTCTGGCCGTGCTGGCGCTCCAGGAGCCGGACCATCTCCTTCGCGGCGAGTTCGCGAAGGCACTCGTCGACCTCCCCCACTGACTCGAAGGGGTGCAGCCGCTCGGTCCGCGAGCGCAACTCTGCGGCGGTCTGCGGACCGCGGACCAGCAGCACTGCGATGACGGCCGCCGCCGGTGACTCCAACTCGTACTTCTCGCTGAGCACCTGCCGGAAGCGGGTGACGCTCCGCCCATGCGACGGATGGACGAGCCGCACCAAACCTTGCGTCTTCATCGACGTGATCGCCGCGTCGACCTCGTGCTCGTCGAGGGACATCACCGGCTCCCGAGACGACGACTGGTTGCACGCCGACACCAACGCGTTCATCGACAACGGGTACTGATCGGGAACGGTGCGTTCCTTCTCCATCAAGCAGCCGACGACCCGGCCTTCGATCACGGTGAGCATGCGTGGAACCTACCGCCAGCGGGCAGGCGTACGATGCTCAGCGTGTTCCGTCTGCGCCAGGTCGTCATCGCCGCCCGCGACCTCGATGGCACGGTCGAGCGGCTGTGCGCCGACCTTGAGCTGAGTGTCTGCTTCAACGACCCCAGCGTCGCCGAGTTCGGGCTGCGCAACGCACTCCTGACAGTCGGCGACCAGTTCATCGAAGTCGTGTCGCCGGTCGACGACAACACGGCCGCCGGACGATTGCTCGATCGGCGCAAGGCGGAGACGACGGCGTACATGGTGATGTTCGAGGTCGACGATCTCGACGCGCGAATGGCCGCGTTGGACAAGGTGGGGGTTCGCATCGTGTGGAGCGGCGACTTCGAGGCCATCCGCGGCCGCCACCTTCATCCTCACGACCTCGGCGGAGCAATCGTCAGTCTCGACGAGACCAAGCCGAAGGGCTCGTGGATGTGGGCGGGCCCACACTGGAAGCCGCACGAGGACAACTCGATTGTCTCCGCGATCGCCGGCTACGCCATCGGGGTCGACGACCCAACCGCGGTCGCGTCGCGATGGACGGAGCTCGGCTTGAAGCACGGAGTGCGGTTCATCACCGGATCACGCTCGGAGATCGAACTGGTCAGCACCGACCGGAACAGGGTCGGAACTATGCTCACCCTCGATCAGGTCGTCGTTCGGCTGGTCTAGTCAGTGCTCTGACCGCTTACGTTTGCGTTGTTGTGGGGGAGCCACGAGGGGGCGCTCCGCGATCCCCCTCGTGTCGTCGGGCGACACGGTTTCCGTGAGCCCGACAGCAAGCTGAGTGCGGCCAACGGCCGCTCCAAATTTCAACTCGACCGAATGGAGAGAGCGAGCGAAGCGAGCGAACGAAAGAGGTCGAAGCGCTAGATGCCGAGGAATGAGTCGAGACCGAGGGTCAGCCCTGGGTGCTCGGCGACGTGCTTGCAGGCGAGGATCACCCCGGGCATGTAGCAGAGGCGGTCGTAGCTGTCCTGACGGATCGTCAGCGTCTGCCCATGGGCACCGAGGATCACCTCTTGGTGGGCGACCATGCCGCGCATGCGCACGGAGTGGACGCGGATGCCGGCGGGACCGGCGCTGCCGCGCGCTCCAGGAATCACCTCGTGCTGGGTCGGATCCGGGGCCCATTGTGCCGAAGCGTTCGCCATCCGCTGAGCGGTCGTCAATGCCGTGCCCGACGGCGCGTCGATCTTGGCGTCGTGATGGAGCTCGATGATCTCGCCTGTGTCGAAGAACGGCGCGGCGAGCTCGGCGAAGCGCATCATCAACACGGCGCTGATGGCGAAGTTGGAGGCGATCACGCAGTTGCTGCCACTGAACTCGGAACGGAACAGGGCGAGATCACCATCGTCGAATCCCGTCGTGCCGACGACGGCGTGCATGCCGTGCATGGCCAGCCACGGCAACGTGACCCGCGCGGCCGCCGCGTTGGTGAAGTCGACGACGACGTCGCAGCCGGCATCGGCCAGGGCGCGCAGCTCGGCCGAGATCGGCACACCGTGAGTGCTCTCGCCGGCAGACCCTGGATCGACAGCAGCGACCAGATCGAGCTCGTCGTCGACAGCGACCGCGGCGCACACGGTGGCACCCATTCTCCCGGTGGCACCGACGACTCCGACTTTGAGCTGGGTCATGCCGCCGACGGTAGTCGCGTCAGTGCGTTGGGCCCACCGTGACGATGATCGGCTCGGTGTCGAAGACGCGCTCGATGGTACGTCGCACTGACCCATGGTCGACGGCGGCCAATCGGGCGACCTGCTCGTCGATCGAGCGAACGTCACCGGTCGTGACGAGCAGCGCCCCGTTGCGGGCCATGCGCGCCCCGGTGTCTTCGAGCCCGAGCTCGAACGCGCCGGTCAGGTATCCGACAGCAACATCGAGCTCTTCGCCGGAGATGCTCTCGCTGCTGAGCCGGTCGACCTCGTGTTGCATGAGCGCGATGACTTCGTCGGCGTGGTCGGGTTGGGTGCCTGCGTACATCTGGAAGGCTCCCGTGTCGGCGTAGGCAGACACTCCCGAGTACACGGAGTACGCCAGCCCGCGTCGCTCGCGGATCTCCTCGAAGAGTCGGCTCGACAAGCCTCCGCCCAGCACGTGGTTGATGGCGTCGAGGGCCTCACGATCGTCATCACCTCGTGGCAAGGCCCGCCCTCCCATCACGATGTGCACCTGCTCGGTGTCGTCGGCGATCGAATGGTGCTTGCCGATGTGTTGCGGAGCCTCGCGCTGGGGCCGCGCCCCCGTGGGTCGGATCTCGGTGAACGAGGAAGAGACGAGTCGCAGCGCGTCGTCATGATCGATCGGACCAGCGACGCTGACCACGATCGCCTCGGCGTGGTAGTGGGCCTGGAAGAAGCTGCGGACGTCGGCGGGCGTGATCTGCTGCACGGTGCGGCGGTCGCCGGCGGTCTCCCGCCCGAGCGGATGGTCGGCGTACAGCTGCGCGGCGAACGCACGATGGGCGACGTCGTCGGGAGAGTCGTCGTCCATCGCCAGTTCCTCGAGGATCACCGAGCGCTCACTCTCGATGTCGTGGTCGCGCAACGCGGCGCGGATGAGCACGTCGCTGAGCAGATCGACACCGATGGTGGCGTGTCGCGCCGGGAGGCGGATGTAGTACGCGGTGTACTCCTTGGCGGTGAAGGCGTTGAAGTCGCCACCAACCCGGTCGACCGACCGGGAGATCTCCTGCGCGCTACGCGTCGCCGTGCCTTTGAACAGGAGATGCTCCAGGAAGTGGCTCACGCCACTGATCTCGCTGGGCTCGTCGCGCGACCCGACCCCGACCCAGGCGCCGACCGCAACCGAGAGCGCGCTCGGCACGTGTTCGGTGGCGACTGTGAGCCCGGAGTCGAGCCGCGTGATCCGCAGGTCGCTCATCGAGTGCGATCAGCCGATCAGCGGTGCCGGCGCGGGCCGCGATTGCGTCCGCCGCGGTCGTCGCGACGTGGACCTCGATCGCCACGATCGCCACGATCGGCACCACCGGCTTCGCCGCCCGGCCCGAGATCACCGAGCTCGCCAGCCAGTTCGGCATCGAACGCGTCGTCGAAGCTGACGGCGACGGGCCGGTCGCCGGCCGGCGCAGCATCGGACGCGGCGGACGATGCCGCCGACTCGCCGTTGTTCGGGAACGGGTTCCACGACGCACCGGGCGTGAGGCTGATCTTGCCCTTCTCGTCGATCTCCTCGACGACGACTTCGATCTCCTGGCCCAGGGTGAGCACGTCTTCGACGTTGTTGATGCGCTTGCCCTTGCCGAGCTTGGAGATGTGCACGAGGCCGTCGCGCCCAGGAAGGATGTTGACGAACGCACCGAACTTGGTGACGTTGACGACGCGACCGACGTAGGTGGCGCCGAGCTCGGCCTTGGGGGGATCGACGATGGCGAGGATCCGTGCCTTGGCCTCTTCCATCTTCGACGCCTCGACGGCACCGATGGTGACGATGCCGACGGAACCGTCGTCGTCGACAGCGATGTCGGCGCCGGTCTCCTGCTGGATGGTGTTGATGACCTTGCCCTTGGGGCCGATGACCTCGCCGATCTTGTCCATCGGGATGGTGATGGTGATGATCTTCGGCGCGGTGGCGGCGACCTCGGCGCGAGGTTGAGCGAGGCATGCGTTCATGTTGTCGAGGATCTGCTCGCGGGCTTCCTTGGCTTGATCCAGGGCGGCAGCGAGCACTTCGGCGGGGATCCCGTCGATCTTCGTGTCGAGCTGAAGAGCCGTGATCGCGTCGGCGGTGCCGGCGACCTTGAAGTCCATGTCGCCGAACGCATCTTCAGCGCCGAGGATGTCGGTGAGCGTGGTGTACTTGCCTTCGGCGTAGACGAGGCCCATGGCGATGCCCGCCACGGCGGCCTTCGTCGGCACCCCGGCATCCATCAACGCCAGTGAGCCCGAGCAGACCGACGCCATCGACGTCGAGCCGTTGGACGAGAGCACCTCGGCGACGAGACGCAGCGTGTAGCTGAAGTCTTCCTGCGAGGGCAACACGGGCAGCAGCGCCCGTGCAGCCAATGCCCCATGGCCGATCTCGCGGC
Source organism: Ilumatobacteraceae bacterium (assembly GCA_036556105.1). Lineage (GTDB taxonomy): Bacteria > Actinomycetota > Acidimicrobiia > Acidimicrobiales > Ilumatobacteraceae > JAENVT01. The sequence goes on from DATBKA010000344.1 coordinate 6,845, forward strand.
GCTTCGGCGAACCGACGCGGCCGGTCTCACCATTGGCCCACGGGGCCATGTTGTAGTGGAACAGGAAGTACTTGTGGGTCTCCGGGCTGAGTGTGTCGAGCAGCTGGTTCATGCGCGGCATGGCCATCGTGACGACGTTCATCACTTGGGTCTCTCCACGCTGGAAGAGGCCGGTGCCGTGCGCCGTCGGCAACAAGCCGACCTCGCTGGTGAGCGGGCGCAGGTCGCGTGGTCCGCGGCCGTCGATGCGCAGACCTTCGTCGACGATGCGCTTGCGCACTGCCTTCTTGGTGAGGCTGCGCACTGCTTCTTTCACTTCGCGCTCGCGACCGGCGAAGGCGCCGTCCTCGCCGCACAACGCGTCGATGGCCTCCGCCGCCGCAGCATCGGTTGCCGCGTTGCGTTCTGCCTTGCCGCTGATCGTGATGGCCTTGGCGATGTTGTCGCCGGCGATCTTCGCAGCCGCCTCGAGCACGTCCTCGGTGTAGTCGAGCTGAGGGGTGAACTCCATCGGGGTGATCGGCCCGCGGGTGGCAATCACCGAGGCGACGAGCTCGCGCTGCAAGGCGATCGACTCCTTGATCCAGACCTTGCTGGCCTCGAGCCCACCGGCGAGCACCTTCTCGTCGACCTTCGGCGCGCCGGCGGCGTAGTACTCGAAGCTCTTCGTGGTGCCACCGGCCTCGACCATCATGATCGCCACGTCGCCGTTGTCGAGCTGACGCCCGGCGACGACGAGCTCGAACGTGCTGGCTTCGCCTTCTTCGTAGGTGGGGTGCGGGATCCACTCCCCGGTCTGGCTGCAGGCGATGCGCACGGCACCGATCGGCCCGTCGAACGGGATGCCGGAGATCATCAGCGCCGCCGAGGCGGCGTTGATGCTGATCACATCGTGCGGGTTGGCCTGGTCAGCGCCGAGCACGGTGAGCACGACCTGGGTTTCGTTGCGGAACCCATCGGGGAAGGCCGGACGCAGCGGGCGGTCGGTGAGGCGGCAGGTGAGGATGGCCTCTTCTGTGGGGCGACCCTCTCGGCGGAAGAACGAGCCCGGCACCTTCCCGGCGGCGTACGCCCGCTCCTCGACGTCGATCGTGAGGGGGAAGAAATCAGTGCCGGGACGGACATCTTTGGCCGCGTTCGCCGTCGCCAGCACCAGGGTGCGGCCGATTCCGGCCAGCACAGCGCCTTGGCTCTGCTGGGCCAGCTTGCCTGTCTCGAACGACAGGCTCTTGTCGGTACCCGAGATCGGGCCTGACACTCGAATGGCGTCTGCCATTGCGAGCTCCTTTCAGTTGTCGGCGCACATCCGGTGCACCGTTTGAAGGAGCAGCGGGGCCGGTTCCCAGTCGGCAACCCCGCACCCCGGTGCGGGACTCCCGACTGACAACCGACTCGGTTGCTGCTCGGTACTTGGTTCCGTTGGTACGGATATGTGAAAAGAGCCGAGCGTTGCCGCCCGGCTCCGGTGTCAGCGCCGCAACCCGTTCTTCTGAACGATGTCGCGGTACCGCTCGATG
>DATBKA010000345.1:0-3657 GCA_036556105.1 Ilumatobacteraceae bacterium
AAGGAGCGTTCTACGACGAGGTCACCGGCTTGCCCAACCGCAAGCTGTTCCTGGAGCGCTTGGCCGCGATGATCGACGATCGCACGGATTCGCCGACCCGTTCACGGTACGCCGTCGTCTTCCTCGATCTCGACGGGTTCAAGCTGATCAACGACTCGCTCGGTCACCTGGCGGGTGATCAGTTGCTGATGCAGGTCGGGCAGCGGTTGCGGAACGGGCTGCGGCCGACCGATGTGGCGGCGCGCTTCGGCGGCGATGAGTTTGCCGTGCTGCTGATCGGCGCAGAGAACGATTCGATCAGAGCGATCGTCGAACGGATGCAGGCCAACCTCGCCGTTCCGACCCAGTTGGAAGGGCACGAGGTTGTGATCAGCGCCAGCGTCGGCATCACGACGAGCGACAACGCCTACGCCAACGCCGAAGATGTGTTGCGCGACGCCGACATCGCCATGTACCACGCCAAGGTCCATCACCGTGGGTCGTTCACGATGTTCGAACCTGGAATGCACGCCAGCGCGGTCGCCCGGCTCGGCTTGCAGTCCGAAGTCCGCCAAGCAATCGAGCTCGGGCAAATGGAGATGTACTACCAGCCGATCGTGCGCCTCGACGCGGATGGTTCCGACCAGTTCGAGGCACTCGTGCGGTGGCATCACCCCCAGTACGGTCTCGTCGGCCCGACGGACTTCCTGCCCGACGTCGAGCAAGCCGGGATGATGATCACGCTTGGCCGGTGGATCGTCGATCGCGTCTGCCGGCAGATCGCCCAGTGGCAGGACTTGTCGCGTCGGATGGTCAAGGTGAGCATCAACCTGTCGCACGGTGAGTTCGTCGACGTGGGTCTGCTGCCGCACATCCTCGACTGCCTCGATCGGTACGGCCTCGAGCCGCCGAACGTCGCCCTGGAGATCAGCGAAGGCTTGATCATGCGCAAACCCGATGTCGCTCGCGTCATCATCGAGGAGATGGATGCGGCAGGCATTGCTGTGCAGATCGATGACTTCGGCACGGGGACGTCGTCACTGCACGCGCTGCACCGGTTCCCGGTCCGCGCCCTGAAGATCGATCGATCGTTCGTCCGCGACCTGGGTATCGATCCGCGCACGACCAAGCTCGTACAGATCATGATCGCCATGGGCGAGGCGCTCGGTGTCGAGATCGTCGCCGAGGGAGTGGAGACTGCCGCTCAGGTGGAACTGCTGCGGCAGATGGGTTGTCGCAGCGCGCAGGGCTTCTGGTTCAACGAAGCGATGAGTGCGACGGCAGCTGCGGACTACCTGCATCACGGTCCGGCCGCGACGTCGTAGCCCGAGCTCTGACCGCGCCGTCAGATGACGACAGGCGCGTGCAGTTCGTCGAGGATGATCACCGTCTCGGTCGAACGCACGCCGTCGAGGCGCTGGATGCGTTCGAGCAGCACGTCGCGCAACGCGCCGATGCTCGCCGCGCGTGCGATCAACATCAGGTCGAACCGCCCTGCGCACATGGCCAGGTATTCGACACCCGGAATTGCGGCCAGCTCGGCACGCAGCGCTCGCCAGTCGTGTTGCTCGATGTCGACGAAGACGGCGGCAGCAACCCCGAGCCCGATGGCGAGCGGATCGATCCGAGCCGTGAACCCGGTGATGACGTGCTCGTCGCGCAGCCGTTGCAGGCGGGCGTGGGCAGTCGACCGGGAGACGTTGACACGCTCGGCGAGGTCGGTCAGGGAGATTCGCCCGTCGTCGACCACGGCGCGCACGATCGCCTCGTCGATGCCGTCGATTCGTCGGCCGGGGCCTGCCGGACTGACGTCGGTGTGGACAGTTCGATCACCGGACGACAATTCACTGGACATTTCGTCGAGATTACCGGGTCATGCTCGACACTTCCGCGCGATTCGAGGAAAATGGCTGGATGATCACTGTTGTCGAGCTTCCCGCTGATCATCCCGGCTTTGCCGATCCCGAGTACGTCCGGCACCGCAACCACATCGCCGACCTGTCCACTGGACTGCCGATCGGCGCTCGTCCACCCTTCGTCGATTACACCCCCACCGAGAACCGGGTGTGGGCCACCGTCCGCTCGGCCCTCAGCGAACTGCACGACGATTACGCAATCGCCGAGTATCGCCGCGGCGCGGCATTGCTCGACCTGCCGAAGCGATGTGTGCCGCAGCTCGCCGATGTCTCCGATCGCCTCACCGAGCTCACCGGCTGGCGCCTGTGTGCTGTGCCGGGCCTGGTGTCGACCGCCGATTTCTTCGCCGCCCTCGCCGATCGCTGCTTCCCGTCGACGCAATACGTTCGTCACGCATCCGTCCCGTTCTACACGCCGGAGCCCGACGTGATTCACGAGCTGATCGGTCACGCCAACTCGCTGGCGTCGCCGCGCATCGCCGCCCTGTACGAGCGGGCCGGCCAGGTCGCCTGTTCGCTGTCCGATCCGGCGCTGGCCGAGTGGCTGGGTCGCGTGTTCTGGTTCACGCTCGAGTTCGGCATCGTCGAGGAAGATGGCGCGCATCGCACCTATGGCGCCGGGCTGCTGAGCTCGTACGGCGAGATCACCCACTTCCGCGACGCCGAACTGCGCCCGTTCGACACGAAGGCGATGGGCGCGTTCTCCGACTACGAGATCAGCACGTTCCAGGAAGTCCTGTTCTCTGCACCGTCGTTCGACGAGGCCGAGGCACGGCTGATGCGGTTCTTCGACGACCTGGCCCGCGCTTAGCCGTCGAGGTCGGCGAACATCGCCGCGAACCATTCGATCGTCTCGCGGGTGATCGGGTCGACCACCAGCTGCACGTGCTCGGCGCCCGCGGCGGCGAAGTCGCGGAGCACGCCGGCGACCGCCTGCGGCGTGCCCCGCAGTGGATCGAGGCGGCGTCCATATGCGCCCATCTGCCGGCCGGTGCCTCCCGGCAGCTGGACGAGGACGGCGCACGTCGCTGAGATCTTCCGGTCGCCGCCGGGAAGTTCCCCAGCGCGTCGGTCGACGTCGGCCTTCAGCTCGGCGAACCCGGCCGCGGTGTTGCCGTAGTCGCTCCACCACACGTTCCACGCGTCGACATACGGGAACGTGATCGACATCATCCTCGGCTTCACCGAGCCGACCATCAACGGAGGGCCGCCGGCGCGTGGCGCGCGGGGATGCAGGATGCAGTGATCGGCGCGGTAGTAGGCGCCGTCGAAGTCGACTTCACCATCGCGCAACAACGAACGGATGATGGTGAACGCTTCCTCGAACCTGCTGACGCGATGATCGAACGGAAAGCCGAAGGCTTTGTACTCGCGCTCGTTCCATCCCGCGCCAAGCCCGAGGATCAGCCGGCCACCAGAAACAGCGTCGACCGTCGCCGCTTGCTTGGCGAGCATCGCTGGTTCGTGGAAGCCCACGGAAGCGACGAGTGGCCCGAGCAGCACTCGCTCCGTCGAGGCGGCCAACGCGGCCAACGACGTCCACACCTCCCATGGCCCGCGCGGCCCGACGTCGAGGTCGTACAGGAGGTGATCACCGAGCCAGATCGAATCGAACCCGACGGCTTCCGCGGTCTGTGCCATGCGGATCAGCTCCGGAAACGGCACCTCCCATTCGACTTCGGGCAGCTGCACTCCGACGAGCAACGGTCGCATCGCCCGCACGCTACTCAGCACCGGGTCGACGCTGAGTGCCGTCGTATGA
>DATBKA010000346.1:0-2705 GCA_036556105.1 Ilumatobacteraceae bacterium
AGGGTCGCGGTGGAGCACCACCGTTCGCGGCTTCGTCCCACCGCGGCCCCGGTTTCCCGGTGCCGGGCTGCTGAAGTCATGGGCCACCACTGGACGGGGCGACCTCGTCGCCGGTGTTGCCGTCGCCGCCTATCTGGTGCCGCAGTGCCTCGCCTACGCGCGCCTCGCCGGTCTGGAGCCCGTGTCGGGGCTGTGGGCCGCGTTCCCCGCGCTGACCGTCTATGCGCTGCTCGGCACGAGTCGGGTTCTGTCACTCGGCCCGGAGAGCGCGACAGCGTTGCTCGCTGCCTCCACGATCGCCGCGCTCAGCGGGTCGACCGACATCGATCCGGGGACGATCGCTGCCGCGCTCGCCGTCGCCGTCGCCGCGATTGCGTTCGTCGCCTGGCTGGTGCGACTCAGCTTCCTGGCAGATCTGTTGTCGAAGCCGGTGCTGGTCGGCTATCTCGGGGGCGTCGCCGTGACGATGATCGTGTCACAGCTCCCGACGTTGACTGGCATCGCCTCCGACCATCGCGACACGCTCGGCAGAGCCGCAGACGTGTTCACCAATCTCGGCGACGCCGTGCTGGCTCCGGCGTTGATGGGCGCCGGCGTGCTCATCGGCGCACTGCTGTTGCAACGCTTCAAGTCCGTTCCGGGCCCGTTGCTCGTGGTGCTCGTCGCCTCGGCCGCCACCGCGTGGTTCGATCTCGACCGGCACGGCATCGAGACGGTCGGCTCGGTGCCCGGCGGCTTGCCTTCGTTGGCATTCCCGACGTTGCCCGGACATCTGTGGCTGCGAGTGTTCGCCGCGGCCGCAGGGGTCGCCCTTGTCGCCTTTGGAGGCAACATCCTCACCGCCCGGGCGTTCGTGCGCCCCGGTGACGAGCGCATCGACACCGAGCAAGAACTGCTCGCCCTCAGTGGCGCCAATGCTGTCGCCGGCATCTTCGGAGGTTTTCCAGTGTCGACCTCCGACAGTCGGTCGGCGCTCCTCGTCGCCGCCGGAGGCAGGACGCAGCTCGTCGGTCTCGTCACTGCATCATGCGTGGTGCTCGTCCTGCTGTTCGGCCGATCGATGATGGAGTCCTTCCCGCAGGCGGCGCTCGGCGGACTCATCGTCTACGCGGCCACACGGCTGATCGATCTTCACGAGATGCGTCGCATCGTGCACTTCCGCTGGAGCGAAGGCGTGATCATGCTGGCCGCGTTCGTCGGTGTCGTCGCCTTCGGCCTGTTGATCGGCATCGCCATGGCCGTTGGACTGAGCGTGGCCGACCTGTTCCGGCGCATCGCCCGTGCTCACGACGCGGTGCAAGGACAGGTGCCTGGTCTCGCTGGACTGCATGATGTCGACGACTATCCGAACGCGACGACGATTCCCGGGCTGGTGGTCTATCGCTACGACGCGCCGTTGTGCTTCGCCAATGCCGAGGACTTCCGCACTCGCGTGCTGGAAGCCGTGGCCGAGGAGCAAACTCCCGTCGAGTGGGTGCTGCTCAACATGGAGGCCAACGTCGAGATCGACCTGACCGCAGCGACCATGCTCGACGACCTGAGAGGCGAGCTCGAACTGAGCCGGATCACGTTGGCGATGGCTCGTGTCAAGCGCGATCTCGCGGTGTTCCTGGCGCGCACCGGTCTCGATGAGCGGATCGGTGCCGAACGGATCTTTCCGACGCTGCCGACGGCGTTGGAAGCGTTCCGCGCTCGCGGCACCACTTGATCACGTTGAGCGCTTCTGGATGTTCGCCCACTCGTCCTTCAAGCCGACCGTGCGGTGGAAGAGCATCGGCTGCGCTGCGTCGTGGGCGAAGTAGCCGAGTCGTTCGAACTGCACGACGCTGCCCGGAGGCGTGTCGGCCAACGCCGGTTCGACCTTGCAGTCGGTGAGCAGTTGGCGCGATGCCGGGTTCAAATCGTCGAGTGGTTCGCCGGTTGCTTCGCCGGGGACCTCGGCGCTGAACAGACGGTCGTAGAGCGCCGCGCTGGCCTCGACGGCGTGATCGGCCGAGACCCAGTGCAACGTGGATTTCACCTTGCGGCCGTCAGGCGCGTTGCCGCCGAACGTGGCCGGGTCGTAGGTGCAGTGCACCTCGACGACGTTGCCGTTTTCGTCCTTGACGCAGCCGGTGCACGTCACGAAGTACGCCGAACGCAGCCTCACCTCGCGGCCGGGCGTGAGGCGGAAGTACTTCGGTGGGGCGTCCTCCATGAAGTCGTCCTGCTCGATGTACAGAACCCGCGAGAACGGGACCTTGCGCACGCCGTCGTCGAGGTTCTCCGGGTTGTTGACGACGTCGTGGTACTCGACGACAGCGTTGCCCGAGTCGTCAGCGGGCCAGTTCGTGATGATCAGCTTCAACGGACGGAGCACGGCCATGCGTCGCGGCGAGGTCTCGTTGAGCTCGCGGCGGATGAACGATTCGAGCAACTCGATCGAGTGGCGGCTGTTGGTGCGAGCGACGCCGATGTACGTACAGAAGGCGCGGATCGCCGCCGGCGGATAGCCGCGACGACGCAGACCGCTCAACGTCGGCATGCGCGGGTCGTCCCATCCGTCGACGATGCCGTCGTTGACGATGCGGGCGAGTCGGCGCTTCGACGTGACGGTGTACGTGAGTTCGAGGCGGGCGAACTCGGTCTGTCGAGGCTGGTCACCGGGAAGTGGAAGATGGTCGAGGTACCAGTCGTACAGGGCGCGGTGGCTGTCGAACTCGAGC
>DATBKA010000347.1:0-2232 GCA_036556105.1 Ilumatobacteraceae bacterium
CGCCTCGGTGGCGAGACCGAACTGGCTCGTGCGGTACAGGAGTCTCAGGAGGATCGCCGACAGCATCCCGATGCCGAGCAGGATGAGGCGGTCGACCGTGATGCCGACGTCGCCCCACAGCGTCACGCGGTCGGTGGGTAGCCAGCTGTCGACCTGTCGAGCGTTCGAGCCGTACCGGATCACGACCGCCGCCTGGATCGTGATCAGCACGCCGAGGGTGGCGATGACCCGCACCAACGAGCTGGCGCGGCGCAACGGCCGCATGATCACCCAATGGGTGAGAGCTCCCAGGAACGCGGACCAGGCGACGCCGGCGATGGCGGAGGCGAGGAACGGCCAGCCGTGCTCCTGCTGCAACTCCCACTGCATGAAGACGCCCGCGATCGCCGTCGCACCGAGTGAGAAGTTCAGGACGCCGGTGCCGCGGTAGATCACGATCAGGCCCTGAGAGGCGAAGGCGTACAGCGCGCCGACGCCCAGCCCCAGGAGCGCAAATCGGATGACCTCGTTCATCGTCCCCCTTCCACCGATCCCACTCCGAGTAGCCAAACATCAGAGCGGTTGGCGGCGCCAGGATGGTAGTCCTCGGTCCACCCGGCGGTCCGAGTCGATGCTAGATCCACACTTCTTCGTGCTTCCTCGTCGATCGCGGGCCTGAGGCGGCGGTCGCGTGCGGTCGCCACCGTCGTCCCAGCCACTAGCGGACATCCGACGTATTGTGCTGAGATGTCGATGGTCGGTGCGCAACCTGCGCGCCGCGACGTTGCAACTGGGGGAACATGATGTCCATCACGGGTGACCCGCGTTCGCGTCCATGGGGGCGTTCGTGGAGGGGCACGCTGGCGATGCTCGCCGTCGTCGGCTTGGTCGCCGCGGCATGTGGCAGCGGTGACGACGACGGAGACTCGGCCGACACGGCGGCGCCGGCGACGGAGGCAGCGGCCGAGACGACGGCTGGAGGGACCGAGGCCCCGACCAGCGAGCCGACGACCGAGGCGAGCGGCGAAGCACCGAGCGGCGATCCCATCAAGGTCATGACGGTGACCACGCTCAACGCGGCGGGCCCGACCTACGAGAACATCGCCAACACCGCCAACGCGTACGCCGACTACATCAACGCTCGTGGCGGGATCGCCGGCCGGCCGCTCGAGGTCACCGTCTGCGACGAGCAGTTCGACCCGGCCGTGGCCACGACGTGCGCCCGGCAGGCGGTCGAGGAGGGCATGGTGTCCGTTGTCGGCTCGTTCACGTTCTTCGCCGAGTCGATCGTGCCCGTGATCGCCGAGTCCAGCATCACGTGGTTCGGAGCCTGCTGCCCGATCACCCCGTCCGAACTGACGAGCCCGTACTCGTTCAACATAGGGAACCAGCCGATGTACGCCGTCGGGGCGGTGAAGAAGGCGGTCGACGACGGATGCGAGAACATCAACGCCGTCATCATCGACGGGGCGCAGATCTTCATCCCACCGATGGAGAACGCCATGGCGAACCTGGGCAAGTCCTTCGGTGACGTCGTCATCCTGCCGCCGACGGCCCAGGACTACTCGGCCGAGGTGGCCCAGGCGACCAGCGGAGCCGACTGCGTGATCAGCATCATCTCCGAGACGCCGTTCATCACGTGGAACACCGCGTGGGCTCAGTCGGGCACCGACGCGCAGCAGTACGGCCCGCAGGGCAACCTGAACGAGATCTCGGCGGCCGGCAACGAAGAGGCCACCGACGGCAACATCATCGTCGGCATGTACCCGGACATCTCGACCGAGCCGTGGGCCGAGTACCGGGTCGCCCTCGACGAGGCCGGCCTCGACCTGACCGAGCAGGACTACAACTCGCTCGGCGGGATGGGCACCTGGGCGGCGTTCACCGCGTTCACCCAGATCGCCGAGACGATCGAGGGTGACATCACGGCCGAGTCGTTCTACGACGCGGCGTCGAAGACGGACAACCTCGATCTGAACGGCATGGTGCCGGTGCTCGACTTCACCCAGGAGTGGACCGACGGCCTCGAGGGCTACCAGCGGCTCTTCAACCGGAGCGTCGTGTACAGCCAGCTCGAGGACGGCAAGGTCGTTCCGCTTACCACCGAGTTCGAGGACGTCGGCGACCTGGCCCTGCCTCCCAGCTGATCCGACCAGCCGCCAAGCTCGTCCCCCCGCAACCGCATCGTGGTGCGGTGGGTCGAGCGACACCTGACCTACGAGACGGCCCGATCACGCTCGTCCCAGTAGAGGG
>DATBKA010000348.1:0-6961 GCA_036556105.1 Ilumatobacteraceae bacterium
TGCCGGGCGTCGGCCGGCACCTGCAGGACCACCTCGAGGTCTACGTGCAGTACGCGTGCAAGCAACCGGTGTCGGTGAGCCGCAGCACCTCGAGGGCCTCGGCATCGAGGTCGTCGCCGACCTTCCCGCCGTCGGTGAGCACCTGCAGGACCACCTCGAGGTCTACGTGCAGTACTCGTGCAAGCGACCCGTGTCGTTGCAGCCGCAGCTCAAGCTGTGGCGACGGCCACTGATCGGTGCCGAGTGGCTGTTCCTGCGCAAGGGTCCCGGCGCATCGAACCACTTCGAAGGTGGCGGCTTCGTGCGCAGCAACGACGAGGTCGCCTACCCGAACCTGATGTTCCACTTCCTGCCGATCGCCGTGCGCTACGACGGATCGTCGCCCGCCGGCGACCACGGCTATCAGGTGCACATCGGTCCGATGTACTCCAACTCGCGCGGCTCGGTGCGGATCACTTCGGCGGACCCCACACACAAGCCGGCACTGCGCTTCAACTACCTGTCGACGGCCGAAGACCGGCGCGAATGGGTGGAGGCGATCCGCATTGCTCGCGGCATCCTCAACCAGCCCGCGATGGATGAGTTCAACGGGGGCGAGGTGTCACCGGGGATGCACGTCGACAGCGACGAAGAGATCCTCGACTGGGTCCGCACCGACGCTGAGACTGCGCTGCACCCGTCGTGCACGTGTCGCATGGGCCTGGCCGACGACGACAGCGTCGTCGATCCGTTGACGATGCGCGTCCACGGTGTCGAGGGCCTGCGCGTCGTCGACGCATCGGCGATGCGTTACGTCACCAACGGCAACATCTATGCGCCGGTGATGATGATGGCCGAGAAGGCCGCCGACCTGATCCTCGGCAACACCCCACTCGCACCCGAACCCGTCCCGTTCTTCCGCGCCGACGACTAATCAAGACCAGCTGCGTTTGTGAACTCACCGCCCACATACGGGCCGCGAGTTCACAAACGCTTCGGCAGTGCGACTAGCCGAGCCAGGCGTTGACCGCGTCGGAGTTGGCCTCGACCCATTCCTTGGCGGCGACATCGGCGGGCTTGCCTTCGCCGTCGATCTTGGCGGCGATCTCGTTCTGCTGCTCGGTCGTCAACTGGAACTTCTTGAGGAAGTCGAAGGCGGCCTTGTTCTTCGCTTCGAGACCGGCGTTGGCCGCCTTGTACAGCGGGTCAGGGGCGTAGTCGCAGGCGTACTTGCCGTCGCCGCTGGCGGCAGAGGCCAGGCAGGCATCGGTGACGTCGGGCAGCTTGACCTCGGTCAGAGCGACCTGGGACTGCAACCAGTGCGGCTGCCAGAACTGCAGCAGCAGCGGCGTCTTGTCGGTCTCGGCCTGCTGGATGGCGGTGATCAACGCCGCCTCGGATCCGGCGACGACGAACTGCAACGGCAGGTCGAGGTTCTTGATGATCTGCTCGTCGTAGGTGACGTAGCTCGGGTCACCCATCAGGAACTGGCCGAGGTCGCCCGTGTTGGCGGTGGCGAACAGCTTGGCGTTGGCGGCATCCTTGAACCCTTCCCACGTGGCCAGGTCAGGATGCTCATCGACGACGAACGTCGGCACGTACCAGCCGATCTTGGCGTTCGGACCGAGCAAGCCGAGATCGACGACGCTCTTCTTCTCGGTGATGTAGGTCTGGTAGTCGGCGGCGTGACCGGACGGCCAGATCTCCAGATTGGCATCGAGCGAGCCGTCGTCGAGGCCGACCCATGACGCGTTCTCGTCGAGCGGCACCAACTCGACGGACGTTCCCAACTTCGACTCGAGCACGACCTTGGCCACATTGGCGTTGACAGCCGAACCCGTCCACGGGTTGACGGCGATCTTCAAGGCGGCTCCGCTCGCAGGAGGGGTCGTCTCGGCGGCGCCGGCGGCAGTGGTCGTGGCAGTCGCCGCTTCCGTACCGTTCGGGCCGGTCGTGGCGTCGCTGGACTTGTCGTCGCTGCCGCAGGCCACGGCGACGAGCCCGAGGGCGATCGCGGCAGAAGCGAGCCGAGCAACGGGTCGGATCCTTGTTCTCATGTTCTCCCCTTCGGCCCCGAGCAACGGGGCACGTTCACGTTGAGCGATTCTCGGGCGCCGACCGGTTTCCCCAGGCTTGGGTCAGCCGGTCGAGCACGATCGCCAGGAGCACAATACTCACCCCGGCGGCGACGCCGGTCCCCATCTTGAGGTTCGGCTTGCTGAACCCGCCCAGCGCCTCGAGCCCGAGCGCACCACCACCGATCAGGCCGGCGATGATCACCGTGGCCAGGACCATCATGATCACCTGGTTGATGCCGAGCATGATCGCCTTGAACGCCAGCGGCAGCTGCACCTTGAAGAGCTCCTGCCGCGACGTGGCACCGAACGAGATCGCCGCCTCGCGGGGTGCCACCGGCACTTCCTTCAGGCCCAGCGACACGAGCCGGATCCCCGGCGGCAAGGCGTAGACGACGGCGGCGACCATCCCCGGCGTCGCCCCGACCCGGAACAGGAAGATGACAGGGACGAGATAGACGAACTGGGGCAGCACCTGCGCGGTGTCGAGGAAGGGCCGCAGCACGGGCTCGAGCCACCGCGACCGACCCATCCAGATGCCGATCGGGATGGCCAACAGGACGCTGATCGACGCCGCCATCAGCACCTGCGTCAACGTGTCCATGGCCAGGTCCCAGTTGTTCATCGCCGCGATTCCGAGGAAACACACGACGCACAGCAGAGCCAGGCGCCATCCTCGGCTGAGCCAGCCGACGACGGCGAAGAACGCGACGATCAACCACCAGGCCGCGGACTGCAGCATGCCTCGGAAGGGGATGAAGATGTCGCGGATGAGGACCGTGTTGATCGAGTCGGTGCCACCGATGACCGGCACGTCGTGACGGATGTGCTCGTTGAGCCAGTCGACCACCGACTTCGCCCAGTCGCCGATCCCGAGCCGCCACGACGGGAACTCCTGCACGCTGAACACCTTGGCGGCAAGCGCGGCGAGGACGACGATCGCCATGGCCCCGATCCACAGATTACGACGGCTGCCGACACGGAGCGCGGCCGGACGATGGCCGCGAGCAGCTCGTTCGCCGGTCGTGATCCGGTCGAGAGCGATGGCCGCGAACACGATGCAGAACCCGGCGGAGAAGGCCAGCTTGGTGTTGTTCTTCTGCATGCCTTCGAGCACTTTGTTGCCGACGTCGTTCGTCCCGACCTGCGAAGCGATGACGACCAACCCGAAGGCCATCATGATCACCTGGTTGAGCCCGAGCAGGATCGCCTTCCGGGCCAGGGGCAGCTGCACCTTGCCGAGCAGTTGCGGCACCGTCGCCCCGAACGACCTGCCGACCTCGGTCGACACCACAGGAACCTGACGGAGCCCGAGATTGGTCAAGCGGACCGCAGGTGGGATCGCGTACACGAGTGCGGCGATGGTGGCCGCGGGGATGCTGATTCCGACGAAGGCGACGACCGGGATCAGGTAGACGTATGCCGGCATCACCTGCGCCGTGTCGAGCAACGGACGTAGGCGACGTTCCGCACGATCGGACAGGCCGGACCAGATGCCGAGCGGAACGCCGATCAGCATGGCGAACGCCACGGCGACGAGCATGATCGACAGCGTCACCATCGTCAGGTCCCAGAACCCGCACAGACCGATGGCGAACATCGACGCCGCCCCTGCCGTCGCGGTGCGCCAACCGGCGCGCAGGTAGCCGATCACGAACGTCAGCGACACGACACCGGTCCAGTGCAGCAGGCGCAGACCGGACAGCACCCGCTTCTGGCACCAGGTGATGCCCTTGCCTGAGCTCTTGATCGCGTCGAGCGCCCAGTTGCGACCGGTGTTCTGGGTGATCCAGTGATACGCGTCTTGCGCGTTGCTCGACACGTGCAGGTCGAGCCACGTGGGTACGTCCTGGTGGCGGGTCAGCTTGTAGAGGACGACGAGCGCGACGACGGCTCCCACGCTGACGAGGCCGACGACGTTGCGCCGCGACAACGAGGTTCCGGCTGCCGGGGCTGCCGGTGCCGGGACCGCCGGAACCGCTTGGCTCATCCCTCGAGACCCGCGATCAGCGACAACACGTGCACACGGTCGACGCAACCGACGCGCCGTCCGTTGCCGTCGACGACCTCAACCGGCAACTCGGAGTTGGCAACGAGCTTGATGACATCGCGGACCTTCGTGCCGACCGGGACGGATCCGCAGAACTCGGCGTCACCGTTGACGTCGCGCATCACGTGCTCGACGGCGACGACGAAGGAGCGGGGCACGTCACGAACGAAGTTCTCGACGTAGTCGTCGGCCGGCGCAACGACCACAGCCTCGGGGGTGCCGACCTGCACGAATCGACCGTCGCGCATGATCGCGATGCGATCACCCAGGCGCAGCGCCTCGGACAGGTCATGGGTGATGAACACCATCGTCTTGTTGACCTCGCGACGCAGGCGCACGACCTCGTCCTGCATGTCACGGCGGATCAGCGGATCGAGCGCAGAGAACGGTTCGTCGAACAGCAAGATGTCGGGATCGGTGGCGAGCGCCCGCGCCAGACCGACACGCTGCTGCTGGCCGCCGCTCAGCTGATGCGGGCGGTACGTGCCCATCTCCGCGAGGCCGACGAGCTCGAGGGTTTCGTTGGCCATCTTGCGCCGCTTGGCCTTGTCGACGCCGCGCACCTCCAACCCGAAGGCGACGTTGTCGGTGACCGTGCGGTGAGGCAGCAAGCCGAAGTGCTGGAAGACCATCGACACGCGGTTGCGGCGCAGGTCGAGCAACGTGTCCTTGTCGGCCGTCGTGACGTCGATGTCGCCGATGCGCACCGACCCGACCGTCGGCTCGATCAGGCGCGTCAGGCAACGGATCAGCGTCGACTTGCCGCTGCCGGACAGGCCCATCACGACGAACACCTCTCCCGGCGCGACATCCATGTTGATGTCGCGCATCGCCACGACGTTGCCGGTCTGGGCCTGCAACTGACGGCGAGGCAGGTCGGCGAGGTCCGACCCGACGATGCGATCCGGCTTGGGACCGTAGACCTTCCACATCCCGCGCACGGAGATGGACGAGTTGCTTTGCCCCACGGCGCCGATGCTAGTCATACGCTTCGGCACCAGCAGAGGGGCACGGCATCGTGACGGATCAACCAACCGCGGCGAAGGCCGTCGTGATCGGTGGAGGGATCGTCGGCTGCTCGACCGCGTACCACCTGGCCAAGCTGGGGTGGACCGAAACGGTGCTCGTCGAGCGCCACAAGCTGACGTCGGGCTCGACGTTCCACGCGGCCGGGCTCGTCGGACAGCTGCGCACCAGCGCCAACATCACTCAGCTGCTCGGCTACTCCGTCGACCTGTACAAACGCCTCGAAGAGGAGACGGGACAAGCCACCGGATGGAAGATGAACGGTGGGCTGCGACTGGCGTGCAACGACGAGCGATGGAGCGAGGTCAAGCGTCAAGCCACCACCGCCAAGTCGTTCGGGTTGGAGATGCACCTGCTGTCAGCGAAGGAAGCGCAGCAGCTGTGGCCGCTGATGACGGTCGACGACGTGACCGGAGCTGCGTTCCTGCCGACGGATGGTCAAGCCAACCCGACGGACATCACGATGGCCTTGGCTCGCGGGGCACGCCAGTCCGGTGTGACGATCTGCGAGGACACCGAGGTGTTGCGCATCGAGGTCGACGACGGCGTGATCGAGGCCGTCGTCACTTCGGCGGGGCGCATCGAGTGCAGCGTCGTCGTGTGTTGCGCCGGGCAGTGGACGCGTTCGCTCGCCGCCACCGTGGGTGTGAACGTGCCCCTCGTGTCCGTGCAGCACCAGTACATCATCACAGCGCCGTTCGATCCGCCGGTTCCGAGGGACCTGCCGACGCTGCGCGATCCCGACCGGCTGACGTACTACAAGGAAGAGGTCGGCGGATTGGTGATGGGCGGTTACGAACCGAACCCGCTCCCGTGGGCGGTCGACGGGATTCCGAGCGGCTTCAACTTCCAGTTGCTCGACAGCGACTTCGACCACTTCTCGCCGACGATGGACCTGGCGATGGGTCGGGTGCCCGCACTGCAATCAGCCGGCATCAACGAGTTGATCAACGGTCCGGAGAGCTTCACGCCGGACGGCAACTTCATCCTGGGTGAAGCGCCGGAGCTGAAGAACTTCTTCGTCGGGGCGGGCTTCAACGCGTTCGGCATCGCCGCCGGAGGCGGCGCGGGCATGGCGCTGGCCGAATGGGTGCACCGGGGTGTGGCGCCCTACGACCTGTGGGTCGTCGACATCCGCCGCTTCGGCAAACCTCACCAAGACACCGACTGGGTACGAACGCGCACGCTGGAGGCGTACGGCAAGCACTACACCATGGCCTGGCCGAGCGAGGAGCACGACAGCGGCCGCCCGTGCCGCACCTCGCCGCTGTACTCCCGACTGCTCGCTGCTGGCGCGTGCTTCGGTGAGAAGCTCGGGTGGGAGCGGCCGAACTGGTTTGCGTCTTCCGACCATGGCGAAACGCCACACGACGTCTACAGCTACGAGCGTCCGAACTGGTTCGCCGCAGTTGGGCGCGAGCATCGTGCGACGCGCACCGCCGCCGTCCTGATCGACCAGACGTCGTTCGCCAAGTTCGCGCTCAAAGGGCCGGACGCGCTGAGGGCGCTCAACTGGATCTGTTCGAACAACGTCGACAAGCCGGTCGGGTCATTGACCCACACGCAGATGCTCGACGACAGCGGTGGGATCCAGTGCGACCTCACCGTGTGCCGCGTCGCCGACGACGAGTTCTACATCGTGACCGGCACCGGCTTCGCCACCCACGACTTCGATTGGATCAGGCGTTCGATTCCTGACGGAGCCAACGCGCAACTGTTCGACATCACGTCCGCCAACGCCGTCCTGTCGCTGATGGGTCCCCACGCCCGAGCTGTCCTGCAGAACGTGACCCGCGCCGACGTCAGCAACGAAGCCTTCCCGTTCGGCACG
>DATBKA010000349.1:0-3150 GCA_036556105.1 Ilumatobacteraceae bacterium
GCTTTCGCCATGTCGCGTTCAACGACATCGCCGCGCTCGAGGCGGCGATCGATCCAACGGTTGCGGCCGTGCTGCTCGAACCGGTACAAGGCGAGGGCGGCGTGGTTCCCGCTGAGGATCGGTACCTGCAAGATGTTCGACGCCTCTGTGACGAGCGCGGCCTGCTGCTGATGCTCGACGAGATCCAGACCGGGTTCGGCAGAACCGGCGAGTGGTTCGGGTTCCAGCACGCCGGTGTCGTGCCCGACGTGGTGACGATGGCCAAGGCGATGGGCAACGGCTTCCCGGTCGGTGCGACGTGGGCCAAGCGCGATGTGGCCGCCGTGTTCCAACCGGGCGATCACGGCAGCACGTACAGCGGCACGGCGTTGGCGACCGCGGTGGTCAGCGCCGTCATCGACGAGATGCGCAGCATCGACGCTCCGCGACTGGCGGCCAAGCGTGGCGAGTACCTGATGTCGAAGCTCAGCGATGTGCCGGGTGTGGCCAGCGTGCGCGGGCGCGGCCTCCTGCTGGCGGCGGAGCTCGCCGAGGGTCGGGACGCCAAGGCCGCGTACTCGGCCTTGTTGGAGCGTGGGTTGGTCACCAACGCGGTCACGCCGACGTCGCTGCGCTTCGCACCGCCGCTGACCGTCAGCGAGCATGAGATCGACGAGGCCGTGGCAATGGTCGGGGACGTGCTGCGATGAGGCACCTGCTGAACATCACCGACCTCACGGCCGACGAGCTCACCCAGGTGCTCGAGCTTGCCGAGCGCACCGACCTTCGTCCGGTGCTCAGCGGGCTCGGAGTTGCCCTGATCTTCGAGAAGCCGTCGAATCGCACCCGGCAGTCGATGGAGATGGCGGTCGTCCAGCTCGGCGGTCACCCCGTGTACACGCGCGGTGACGAGGTTGGCTTCGACGTGCGCGAGTCGGTCGAAGACATCACGCGGGTGATGGCGGGCTACCACGGCATGGTCGCGGCACGCGTCTTCGATCACGCTGTCGTCGAACGGATGGCTGCCCTCGACGTGGTGCCCGTCGTCAACATGCTCAGCGACCATTCCCACCCTCTGCAAGGTCTGGCGGACGCGTTGACGATGCAACAGGTCCACGGGCCGCTCGCCGGTCACACCGTCGCCTACGTCGGCGACTACAACAACGTCGCCCGCTCGCTGGCTGAAGCGTGCAGCCTGCTCGGTGCAGACGTCACCCTCGGTTGTCCGCACGGCTACCACGCGTCCGACGCCGAGCTCGAGCGCTTGAATCTGGTCGGTGAGGGTCGCGTTCGCCAGGTGCACCGCGCCGCAGACGCTGTGATCGGTGCGATCGCAGTGCACACCGACACGTGGACGTCGATGGGTCAAGAGGCCGAGAAGGAACTGCGCAAGCAGGCCTTCGAGGGTTACACCGTCACCGAGGAGATGATGTCTGCCGCCGCCCCCGGCGCCGGTTTCTACCACTGCCTGCCGGCATATAGGGGCTTCGAGGTCGACGCCGAGGTGATCGACGGTCCGCGCAGCCACGTGATCCGCCAGGCCCACAACCGCCTGCATGCGGCGCGCGGCGCGTTGGCGTTCTTGATGGGAGTGCGGTGATGGCCGGCAAGGTCCAACGGCAGCAGATGATCGGCAAGCTGATCGGTGCAAATGCCGTCACCAACCAACCGCAACTTGTCGACCTTCTCGCCGCCGAGGGCATCACCGCGACACAGGCGACGGTGTCGCGCGACCTCGAAGACCTCGGCGCGGTCAAGGTACGCGTGCCCGGAGGAGAGACGGTGTACGCGATTCCGGAATACGAGCCGGCGCGCATCGCTCCTGAGGATCAGATGCGTCGCGTCCTGGGTGAGTGGGTGGCCGAGGTCAAGGTGTCGGCCAACCTCGTCGTGCTGCGCACGCCACCTGGCTGCGCACACGTCGTCGCCTCGGCGATCGATCGCAGTGGTATGAGTGGACTGATCGGAACGGTCGCCGGAGACGACACGTTGATGTGCGTCGCCGAGGAGTCGTTCGGCGGCAAGGCGTTGGCCGATCATCTCCGCGACCTGGCGGGGCTTTCGTGACGCCCACCGACGGGGCCCCGACCGGGAAAACGTTATGGCATGGTCGCTTCGATGGTGGACCGGCAGCAGAGCTGATGGCTTTCACGGAGAGTCTGTCGTTTGATCGACGACTGTGGCCCGAAGACATCGCCGGCTCGATCGCTCACGTCGAGGGCCTCGTCCACGCCAACCTCATCAGCGAGACGGAGGGTCAGTCGATCCTGACCGCTCTTGAACTCGTGGCCGGCGAGCTCGCCGCTGGGGCGTTCGTGTTCGCGGCAGGCGATGAAGACATCCACACGGCCATCGAGCGACGGGTCACCGAACTGGCCGGCGCGGCAGGCGCCAAGCTGCACACCGGTCGCAGCCGCAACGACCAGTCGGCCACCAGCGTCCGTCTCTGGATGAAAGCTCAGCTGGCCGCCATCGCCGTACGAGTGGTCGACCTGCAGACCGTTCTCCTCGAGCGGGCGCGAGCGGCCGGTGACGCCTACCTTCCTGGCTACACGCATCTGCAACGTGCTCAACCGGTGACGCTGGCCCACCATCTGCTGGCGCACGGATGGGCACTCGGACGCGATGTGCAGCGTTTGCTCGACGCGATGCAGCGCGTCGACGTGTCGCCGCTCGGTGCCGGTGCGCTGGCCGGATCTTCGTTGCCGCTCGATCCGGACTACACGGCACAGCGACTCGGCTTCGCCACTCGGTTCGAGAACTCACTCGACGCTGTCGGCTCGCGCGACCACGTCGCCGAGATGCTGTTCGCGATGACGATGGTCGGGATCAACTTGTCGCGGATCGGCGAAGAGCTCGTGCTGTGGACCAGCGACGAGTTCGGGTTCGCCCGTCTCGACGATGCCTACGCGACCGGGTCGTCGATGATGCCGCAGAAGAAGAACCCCGACGTGGCCGAGCTGGCGCGCGGCAAGGCGGGGCGGATGATCGGCAACCTCACCGGCTTCCTGGCGACGATGAAGGGCCTTCCTCTCGGCTACAACCGGGACCTCCAGGAGGACAAGGAGCCCCTGTTCGACGCCCTCGACCAGGTGAACCTTGCCGTTGCCGCCCTTGCTGGGCTCCTGCGCACGGCGACCTTCGACACCGCTCGTATGCAGGAGGCGGCCG
>DATBKA010000350.1:0-5749 GCA_036556105.1 Ilumatobacteraceae bacterium
GATCTGGTTCACCGACACATCGAAGCTGTTTCCCTCACCGCACGCGGCGGCGGGTGGCCGTCCCGTTCGCGAGGCGCTGTCGTTCGTCCGCCGCAATCGGCGACTGCTCGTGGTGTTCGTCGTCTTCACCGTCGTCGGCACGTTTGCGTTCAACTACAACGTGTCGCTGCTGAAGCTCGCCGACCAACGCTTCGACGATCGGGCGCTGTTCGGGTGGCTCCTCGCCGTCACGAGCGTCGGCAGCCTCATCGGGTCGCTGTTGACTGCCGCTCAGGAACGGATCGGCTCGGTGTGGTTCTTCGGCGCGGCGATCGTGCTCGGGCTCGCTGGCTTGGGCGTCGCTTGGGCGCCCTCGATCTGGGTTGCCTACCTGATGTCGATCCCGTTGGGCGCTGGTGGCGCGGCGTTCATCGCCGCGCTGAACGCCATCTCGCAAGTGGAGAGCCCGCCCGACATGCGCGGCCGGCTTCTCGCCCTCGGTGCGGTCGCGTTCCTCGGCACGACGCCGATCGGTGCGCCGATCACTGGTTGGGTCGCCGACCACGTCAGCGCCGAGTGGAGCCTCGGCTACGGCAGCGTCGTCACGTTGGTCTGCGTGTCGTTTGGAGTTGTCGCCCGGCGCCGCTCAATCAGCGCGCAGGTTCCAACCGGTGATCACGTACTGACCGCGCTTGTCGTCGATGATCCCTACGGAGGCGGTGTCGTTCTGCAGGACGGCCCCATCCGCGGGTCGCAGCCCGACTAGGCGAGTTGTCAGCAGGCGGCTGAAGTGGCCGTGCGTGAAGACGATCGCGACCTGGTCCTTGGCCGTTCGCTCGAGCTTGGCGATGAACGCGTCGCATCGGGCCACCGCTTGGTGCACGCTCTCGCCACCGGGGCAGCCGTCGTCGAACAGCCTCCAACCTGGTTGTCGGGCCTCGATCTCGGAAGCGGTCAGGCCCTCGTACGTCCCGTAGTCGAACTCGCTCAGCGCGTCGACGACGGTCGCTTCGACACCCGGCACGGCGCGCCGGGCGGTCTCGGCGGCACGCTGCAGCGGGCTGGTGAACACCAACGGGATCGCCCCTTCGGAGAGGGTCGCCAGCAGTGGCGGCAGACGATCGGCTTGGCGAAGGCCTTTCTCGATCAACGGTGGGTCGGTGCGTCCGGTATGGCGGCCGGCCTCGGACCATTCCGTGGCGCCGTGCCGAACGAGAAGGATGAGCGTCGGGCCGTCGGGCACGAGCGGCAAGCGTAGGTCCTGCCAGGTCATCCATCCGGGTCTGTTCCCGCTGGCACTCGCTAACCTGGAGTGCCAGATGCTCGACGAACGCAAGACCTCCATCCTCCGAGCCGTCGTGCAGGAGTACATCACGACCGCTCAGCCGGTTGGGTCGACGCACATCGCCGACGCGCCGGGTGTTCACGTCAGCTCGGCAACGGTCCGCAACGAGATGGCAGTGCTCGAGCAGGAGGGCTACCTCGCCCAGCCGCACACGTCCGCGGGACGCGTGCCCACCGACAAGGGGTACCGGTTCTTCGTCGACCACATGACCACACCGGGGCGGCTCGATTCGGCGGCGTCGCAGCGCGTCGGGGCGTTCTTCGAGACCGCCCACGGCCGGCTCGAGGAGCTGCTCCACCAGACCACCAACCTGCTCGCTCAGGTCACCCAGCACGCCGCCGTGGTCGTCGGTCCGCGCGCCGAGACGGCCATCGTCCGCTCGGCGCAGATCGTCGGCCTCTCCACCCGACATGCGCTGGTCGTCGCGGTGTTCAGCAACGGCACCATCGAGAACCAGACGATCGAGCTCGACGGTGAGATCTCCGATGTGCGCATCTCCGCCGCGTCGGCCCATCTGCAGGCACTGATGGTCGGTCACTCACTCGAGGCGGCGACGCAGCGTTCCTCCGGCGATCCTGCGGTCGACGGGCTGTGCGCGGTTGCCCTGCAGGCGCTGCGCAAGGGCGGCACCGACGAGTCGGTCTTCGTAGGCGGCGCATCGTCGATGGCGCGCGCGTTCGACGCGGTCGACACCGTCCGCAACGTGTTGCGCACGCTCGAGCAGCAGTACGTCGTCGTGTCGCTCGTGCGCGACATCCTCAGCCGCGGCCTCACGGTGGCGATCGGCGCCGAGCACGGCGTCGAACCGCTCGCTGTCTGTTCGGTCGTCGTTGCGCCGGTGATGGTCGAAGGCGATCAGGTCGGCACCATCGGCATCCTCGGCCCGACGCGCATGGACTATCCGCAGGCGATGGCCACGGTCGAGGTCGTCAGTGACCGGCTCGCCCGGCGACTGGGAGAAGGTGCTGCGTAGTGGCGGACTACTACGACCTAATCGGCGTGTCCCGCACGGCCACTGCCGAAGAGATCAAGAAAGCGTTTCGGCGCAAGGCTCGCGAGCTGCACCCCGATGCCAAGCCTGGCGACAGTGCGTCCGAGGAGTTGTTCAAGCAGGTCGCCAAGGCCTACGAGGTGCTCAGCGATCCCGAGGCGCGTTCGCGCTACGACCGCTACGGCGAGGCCGGCGTCGGCGCGTCCGCCGGCCCCAACCTCGGCGACATGTTCAGCGGTGGCGGCTTCGGCGACCTGTTCGATGCGTTCTTCGGTGGCGGCAGCCCGTTCGGTGGTGGCATGCGTGGCGGCGGTCCCACCGGCCCGCCGCGCGGCCAAGATCTCGAGGTCGTCGCCGACATCGATTTCGCCCAGGCTGTGTTCGGGGCGACGATCCCCGTGGTCGTGCGCACCGCCCTGCGTTGCGACGACTGCGGCGGGTCCGGCGCCGGTTCGGGCACACAGCCGGTGACGTGCTCGGAGTGCAACGGTCGCGGCCAGGTGCAGCGAGTGCGGCAGAGCATGCTCGGTCAGATGGTCACCGCCAGCGTGTGCCCGCGCTGTGGCGGCATGGGCCAGGTGATCGTCACGCCGTGCCCGACTTGCAAGGGCGACGGCCGGATCATCGCCGAAAAGGAGTACCAAGTCGATGTGCCGGCCGGTGTCGACACGGGGTCGACGTTGCGACTCACCGGTCGTGGCGCAGTCGGGCCGCGCGGTGGGGGAGCCGGCGATCTGTACGTGCACCTGCGTGTCGCCGCCCACGACACGTTCCGTCGTGAGGGCGACGATCTCATCGCCGACGTCGTCATCTCGATCGCTCAAGCGGCGCTCGGCACGAAGCTCATCCTGCCCACACTCGACGGCGACGAGGAGATCCAGGTGCCTCCGGGAACACAGCCGGGCAAGGAGTTCCTGTTCCGCCAGCGTGGCGCGCACCGCTTGCACGGTCGCGGCCGCGGCGACCTGCGCGTCCGCATCGTGGTCGACGTGCCGACGAAGCTCACCGAGTTCGAGGCAGAGTTGCTGACCAAGTACGCCGAGTCGCGAGGCGAAGTGGTCGGTGGCGGCGATCAAGGTCTGTTCTCCCGCATCAAATCCGCCTTCTCGTGAACCCCGCGTTGCGCGGCTCGGCGGCGCACGTCTTCGTCGAGTCGCTGGCCGCGCCGCAGCTGGATGCCGCCGACGAGCACCACCTACGACGCGTCCTGCGCATCCGTTCCTCCGATGCGATCACGGTCAGCGACGGAGCCGGATCGTGGGCCGCGGCCGGCCTCTCTGCGGCGGGGTTGCTGCTCGAGTCGCCTGTGGTCGCCGAACCACAACCGGCACGCTCGGTGGTGTTGAGCGCGATCCCGAAGGGGGATCGTCTCGAGTGGATGGTGCAGAAGCTGACCGAGCTCGGGGCGACGACGATCGGTTTCGTCGACTGTGCACGCAGCGTGGTGCGTTGGGACCCGGACCGGGCCGAGCGTCAGCTTGTGCGTTTGCGAACGATCGCTCGCCAGGCGGCGATGCAGAGCCGGCGAGTGTGGCTTCCCGACGTCGGTCACATCGGGGCATTCGCCGATGCCGCCCGGGCGGCGAACACTGCGTTGGCCGACCCCGACGGGGTGCCGCAGATTCCGCCCGGGAGGGACACGATCATCGTTGGTCCCGAAGGCGGTTTCACTCCGGAGGAGATGGCACTGAACGCGGCTCGCGTCGCCCTCTCGCCACACGTGTTGCGGATTGAAACAGCCGCCGTCGTCGCCGCTGTTATGCTGACGCTCCGTAACGAATCTGACTGATTTCTCACTCAGAGTTGTATTTTCTCAACAACTCTGGCACAGTTGCCGATGCACCAGTGGCTAGGCGGGGCATTTCTTCAGCGGAGGTAGAGCGGGGCCATGCGCGAGTTTGACGAAGATGACGTAGCGGCATCGCCGTACAGTCGAAAAGTGGGCGAGCGCCTGCGGGTCATCCGCCGGCAGAAGCGTCTGTCCCTGCAGGAGGTCGAGGCCAGCTCCAGCGAGGAGTTCAAGGCCTCCGTCCTCGGGGCGTACGAGCGCGGCGAGCGGGCGATCTCGGTGCCCCGGCTCGAACGCCTGGCCAAGTTCTACAGCGTTCCGGTCGACCAGCTGCTGCCTCGGGAAGACATCACCGCCCCCGCAGAGAGTGACAATGCGGGCAAGAAACTGGCGGTCGACCTGCTCAAACTGAGCCAATTGCGCGGCCAGCCGTTCGAGATGCTCGTTCGTTTCCTGAAGATGATCCAGGTCCAACGGCAGGACTTCAACGGCAAGGTCATCACGGTTCGTGGTGACGACACGCGGGCGATCTCGGCGATGCTCGACGTGCCGGTCGACCAGGTCGGGCAGCGCCTCGATGCGCTCGACCTGCTGTACCGTCCTTTGTAGTGACTTCGCCCCCGCCCGGGCCGTTCGGCGTCTACCTGCACATCCCGTTCTGTCGCCATCGCTGCGACTACTGCGCCTTCGCCACGTGGACGGACCGCGACCATCTGATCGAGCGGTATCTGGAGGCGTTGCGCGGCGACATCGAGCGCGCCGACCTGCCCCCGGTCACGTCCGTGTTCGTCGGTGGCGGCACACCGACCCGGGTGCCGGCTGCAGACTTGGGCGCCGTGCTCGAGGTGATTCCCGTCGTCGCCGGGGCGGAGGTCACGGTCGAGTGCAATCCCGACGACGTGACCGACGAGATGATGCGCACCTTCGCTGCGGCCGGCGTGAACCGGGTCAGTCTCGGTGTGCAGTCGATGGTGCCGTCGGTGCTGGCATCGCTCGGTCGCACGCACGTGCCCGCCAACGTCGAGCATGCCGTCGACGCACTCCGGGCCGCGGCCATCCCCACGTTCAACCTCGACATCATTTACGGCGGTCATGGCGAGTCGCTCGACGATTGGAGGGCGACGCTCGACGGTGTGCTGGCGTTGCAGCCGCCGCACGTGTCCGCCTACGCGCTGACGATCGAAGCGGGCACTCCGCTTGCCGAGGACCCGTCGCGTCACCCCGACGACGACGACCTCGCCGACAAATACGAGCTCGCCGATGAGCTGCTCGGTGCGGCCGGGCTGGCGAACTACGAGGTCAGCAACTGGGCGATACCCGGTCACGAGTGCCGTCACAACGTCCTCTACTGGCGGCAGGGGAACTACCGCGGCTTCGGGTCGGCCGCCCATTCGCATCACGACGGCCGGCGGTGGTGGAACGTGCGCACTCCGGAGCGCTACATCGCGGCCGTCGAGAACGGCGAGTCGACCGAGGCGGCGGGGGAGACGCTCGACGACGAGACGCGTCGACTCGAAGGGCTGCAACTGGCGCTGCGCATGCAGGAGGGAGTGCCTGCCGGCGCGTTGGATGCCCACGATCTCGACGGTCTGATCGTCGCCGATGGTGACCGAGTTCGGCTCACTCGCGCCGGCCGTCTGCTGGC
>DATBKA010000351.1:0-4248 GCA_036556105.1 Ilumatobacteraceae bacterium
GCGTGCCGGGAACCTAGGGTTTCTGTCATTGGTGGTGGACGGGCGGGAAGGCCGGACGAAAGCTAACAGAGGGCCCGGTTCACCACCGTGCCATCGGCAAGATCCGCCGGCGCGGCCCGAACGCCGGGGCCATCCGCCCATCGAGGAGCAAGAGGCGGATGACGCGACCGCGTTGCCCCGCATAGGGAGCGAGCACCTCGAGCATCTGTTCGTCGGTGCCGCGGGCCTGACCGGTGAGGTTGAAGGCGACAAGGTTCTTCAGGTGGTAGTCGCCGACGGCGACGGCGTCGGGATCGCCGAGCGCGGTGCCCATCACCGAGCCGATCGTCCACGGCCCGACACCGTGCAGCAGTGCGAGCTTGGCGGCCGCGGCTTCCAGCGACAGGTGCGCCCACTCCCACAGCTTGGTGGCGTGCTTGGCGACCGTTCGCAGCGCATTGGCGCGCTTGGCCTCGATGCCCAACGGGTGGAACCACCACCCTGGCAGGCCGGAGAGAACGGCAGGTGCCGGCGGCAGCAGCAGCCCGACCTGCGGACCAGGCGCCGGCTCGCCGAGACGTAGACACAGCAGATGCCACTGGCGGATGGCCTCACCGGCGGTGATGCGTTGACCGAGGATGGTCGGGAGCAGTTCGTGGTAGAGCATCCGGCTGGCGCCGAAGCGGACGTCGGGATGATTGCGCTGGGCGCGCATGATCAACGGGTGCGCACCTTCGAACACGAAGCCCGGGTCGCGTTCGCCGACCATTCCGTCGACCTGCTCGAGCATCCACTCCCGGCCCGGACCCCACGCGTCGGCGTCGGGCCGCCCGCCATCCCACGTGATGCGCAGCGTCGCCGGACCATGGGGCGTGAACGACGCTCGCCAGAACTCGCCGAGGCCGAGGCGCGTCGTCGGATCATGACCGCCGAAGCGATACCCGGCGAGCGTGAACGGAATCGAACTGCGCGGCACGCTTCTGACGACGCCCGGCATCCCCATGCGACCGACCGTAGCAAGAGGTTGCGTCGCGACTCTGGGATGCTCGGCACACAGGCGCGTTAGCCTCGCCGGCTGTGGGGGAGCGGGCGCCCGGCGGGCGCTTCCGGAGCACGCTGGCTGTGGTGGTCGGGGTCGGCGCGATCGTACGGATCACCCGGTTGCTCGTCAGCAAGTGGAACGAACCGCTCTTGCTCAACGACTCGCTGTACTACAGCATTCAAGCGTCGCAACTGGCCCACGGCACTTGGTTCCATGAGCCGTTCTCGAACCAGCCAGGTGCCGAGCACGGCCCGCTCACCTCCTTGCTGATGGCGACCGTCAGTTGGGGCAACGACCCGGTCAACCGGCAACGGTTGATCACCGTGGCCTGTGGGGTGGCGACGGTCGCCATGATCGGTCTCGTCGCCCGGCGCCTTGCCGGGCCGCACACCGGCATCGTCGCCGCGCTGATCGCAGCCGTGTACCCGAACCTGTGGGCCAGCGACGGGCTGGTCATGTCGGAGAGCGTCAGTTGCCTGCTGGTGGCCGCGACGCTGCTGACCGCGGTGCGCTGGATCGAAGCTCCCAGCGTCGGACGCGCTGCCGCCATCGGCGCCGTCGTGGGGCTCGCCACGCTGGCGCGGAGTGAGCTCGTGCTGTTCGCCCCACTCGTCGCTGTCGTGCTGCTGCTGATCGGGCGGCGGCGCAAGCTGCGCGTCGGTCGGCAGGTGCTCGTTGCGCTCGCCGTCACTGCCGCGGTCATCGGCCCATGGGTAGGGTTCAATGCCACCCGATTCGACAAGCCGGTGCTGTTGACGACGAACGACGGCCCATTGCTGCTCGGAACGAACTGCGGCGAGGCGTACTACGGGCCGGCACTGGGCGGGTGGTCGTTGTACTGCGTCGTCAACGCTCACGTCGGTGAGAACGGTGTGGATGCGTCAGTTCGATCGGCGCAGCAACGCCGGCAAGGACTGTCGTATGCACGCCATCACATCGGACGATGGCCAGTGGTGGTTGCGGCGCGACTGGCTCGGAGCTTCGACGTCTACGAGGTCGGCAACCTCGTCCACAACGACGTGGGCGAGGAGCGGGAGCGTGCTGTCTCCTGGGCGGGAGTCATCACCTTCTGGTGTCTGCTGCCGCTCGCCGTCGCCGGTGGCCGGCGACTGCCGCGCGCCCACCTCGCCGTGACGCTGATGCCGGTCATGGTCGTGCTGTTCACGACCGTGGTCTTCTACGGAGGTCATCGCATGCGGTCCTCGGCCGAACCGGTGATCGCCGTCCTAGCCGCCGTTTCCGTTGCCGGGGTTGCCCGGGTCCGACGGTCGATTCCCCTGTGAGCCGGGGTCGTCGGGCTTGCCGTGACCGTTCCCGTTGCCATTCCCGTTGCCATTTCCGTTGCCATTCCCGTTGCCCTTGTTCGTGTTCGCGGCGTCGGTCGCATCGGGAGCGGTGGTGTCGCCGGGCAGCGAGGTGTCGACGCTGGTGTCGTCGGTCGCGTCCTTCTTGCCGCAGTCGGACTGGGCAGCCGCACTGACGGCCTCGCCATGGCCTGGCCCCGGTGGCGTCTCGTGAGCGACGGAGCTGACCGTCTTGCCGTGGTTGCCCTCGGCGCACTCGATCGAGGTCGTCGGACCGGTGTCGGCCGGGGACGTGCCCTCGGCTTCGTCCTTCGACTCGTCGCCCTCGTCGTCGCCCTCGTTGTCGTTGTTGGCTGCCGTCGTGTCAACCATCGTGGTCTCGGACATCGTCGTCTCGGACATCGTGGTGTCGACGATCGACGTCTCCGACACCGTGTCGTCGCTGTCGTCGGTGTCCAGAGTGGCCTGGAGAACGGGGCGGTCGTCGGGGATGAACGCACCCTTGCCTGCAGCTGCGACACCAGCGACACCGAGCACGCCGACCGTCGTGAGCACGACGACGCGTCGAGCGCGACGAGTGATCGTCGGCTTGGTGAGTGGGGAACGGCCAGCGCTGGTGGGCATTGCAAAGTCTCCTTGCGACGCATCCGCGATCACCGAAGCCATGGCCTCGATCGCGTTCGCCTCACCCGTGAGCTCGTCCGCGGTCGGAGCGCTGCGCAATGCATCGATCAGCCTGTCGAACGGTGAGTCGGGTGTCGGCGGTTGGTTCATGACACCTCGTTCATCGCTGGTGCAGGCACGCCCGTTACGGGTTTCTGACAGAGCACGGCGAGCTTTTCGAGACCCCGGTGCACGAGCACCCGCACGGACCCCTCGCTACGGCGCATGATCTGGGCGACTGCGCTGACGTCGAGATCGGCGACGATGCGCAGCAGCACCGCCTCCGATTGATCCGGCGGGAGCCTCCTGACCAGGGCCAACGCGCCGTCCAAGGCCAGCGCATCGTCGTGCACGTCGGAGGCGGTGATGCGTTCGGCCGGCTCGGCGGCGGGTTGCTCGGGCCGGCGTTCGCGGCGGCGATGCTCGTCGACCAGGCGCCGGTGAGCGATCGTGAACAACCAGCGGCGAAAGCCGTCCGCGTCGCCTTCGAAGCTCGGCAGCCCACGGGCGACATCGATCCAGACGCTGGAGGCCAAATCTTCGGCGACGTCAGCGAGCCGGCCGCGGAAGTAGCGCAGCAACAACGGCTGATGAGTACGCCAGAGGTAACCCAGTCCCTCGGAGTCGCCTGCCTGCGCACTGCGCAGGGAGGCTTCGAACTCCCGGGACGAGTCTTCCATGGACGGTACATCGGTCGGACGCACAGTGTTCTGGAGCGTACGCCGCCAAACACCTCGGCGACCGTCGACCGCCGATCAGTCGACCTCGACCACGGTGTCGCCACCGTGGATCGGGTGGTGACAGGCAACGAACTGGGCCTCGGCGACCTCGCGCAACGTCGGTTCCTGGTGACGGCACACGTCGGTGGCTGCAGGACAGCGAGTGTGGAACCGGCAGCCCGTCGGGGGCAGCACCGGCGACGGTGGCTCACCTTCGATCGCCGTCTTGGCCGCAGCGACGGTGGGATCGGGCACCGGGATCGAGTTGAGCAGCACGTGGGTGTAGTGGTGTGCCGGCGCTCGATACAGGTCGTCGGAGCGAGCCACCTCGCAGATCTTGCCGAGGTACATCACGGCGACACGGTCGCTGATGTTCTTGACGACCGCCAGATCGTGGGCGATGAAGATCAGAGTCAGCCCGTGCCGTGCCTTCAGGTCCTCGAGCAGGTTGAGCACCTGGGCTTGCACGCTGACGTCGAGTGCGCTGACGGGCTCGTCACAGATGATCAGCGTCGGGTCGAGCACGAGCGAACGGGCGATC
>DATBKA010000352.1:0-4854 GCA_036556105.1 Ilumatobacteraceae bacterium
GTAGCTGGCAACGGTGAACGGTGCACCGGCGAAGGCGATCAGCGGCACCGACTCGGGCAGTTCGGCGGCGAGCAGCTTGACCGTCTGCGGAACGTACGGCGCGTCGGCGACCGGGTCGAACACGCGCAGGCGGTCGAGGTCGGCAGCGCTGCGCAGCGGGTGGTCGCAGATCGGTCCGGTGCCGGGCATGACGTCGATGCCGAAGCCGACGGCGTGGGCGGGCACGACGATGTCGCTGTACAGGACGGCCGCGTCGACTCCGTACCGCCGGACCGGCTGCAGAGTCAGCTCGGCGGCGATCTCCGGCCGCTTGATCGCATGGAGGATGCTGCCCTCGCCACGCACCTGGTGGTACTCGGGAAGGCTGCGCCCGGCCTGACGCATGAACCAGACCGGGGTGTGTGCTGCTCGCGCGCCGCTGGCGGCGAGGAGGAACGGCGCGGTCGACATGCGCCTGGCACGCTACCGGCCTCCCCTCGCAGCGATTGTGAACTCAGCGCCCGCAGAGGGGCGGCGAGTTCACAGACGCCGTTCGGGGCAGGGTTTCAAGGCGCCGTGCCGAGACCGCTGTTAGCCTGTGGTCATGCCTGCGACCGGCGAGCATCATCCCGCATTTGAAGAGTATTGCGAGTGCATCTTCGAGCTCGATGAAGACGACGTCGCCGTCATCCAAGCCCGGATCGCCGACCGCCTGCAGGTCAGCCGCCCGGCGGTCAGTGAGATGATCCGTCGCCTCGAGGCCGAGGGCCTGATCACGACGCAGGGGGCGATCCGTCTCACCGACAATGGCCTCGCTCTGGCGCAGGTCGTCGTGCGCCGCCACCGCATCGCCGAACGATTTCTCACCGACATGCTCGGACTCTCCTGGGCCGATGCCCACCACGAGGCCGGTAAGTGGGAACACGTGATGAGCGACGCAGTGGAGCACGCCATGGATCGTGTGCTCGGAAGCCCCACGACCTGCCCGCACGGCAACCCGATCCCCGGGTCGTCGTACATGCAGCCGGCGGTGGTGCCGCTCGCCGATGTCGAGGTCGGCGGCTCGTTCGTCGTCAACCGCATTCCCGAAGAGCTGGAGTTCACTCCCGGTCTGCTCGACTTCCTCGAGGAGGCCAGCATCGTCCCGGGTCGCAGTGGCATGCTCACTGCGGCCTCGCCCGACGGCACGATGACGATCGAGATCGATGGGCACCATGTTGGTGTTGGCTCGTTTGCCAGCGCCCGCATCTTGGTGATTGCGTGACCCTCCGGCACCCGCTGGCACTCGCCCTCCTCCTCGTCACCACAACATCGTGCGCGGCTACGACGTACGACTCGTCGATCAGCAGCCAGACCGCGGCGCCGACCACGACGGTCCCACCCGCCGGCACCGCCGAGGAGCTGTTACCGCAGCTCGTCACGGAGGCCTCGACGTTGTCGAAGTCGATCGCCGAGCAAGGCGACAAGTCGAGTGTCGTCGCTCGTCTCGAGGCGCTGTGGGCAGCGGTGCACGACGAGGTCGTCGGCAAGGATCGCGACATCGCCACGGAAATCGAAGCCGAGATCGCCAAGGGCCGTTCAGCGGCCGAGCTGAACCGGCCCGGCGCCGCCGACAAGGTCTACAGGAACCTCACCGCGCTGGTTCAGGCATACCTGGCTGCGACGTAGCCGACCGCTGCAACGATTCCGGAAGCTCGTCGGCGTGGACGACGGTGAGCCGCCGAGTGCTGCGCGTCAGGGCGACGTACAGGGCGCGCAACCCTTGCTGCTCCTCGGCCACGATCGCCGCCGGCTCGACCACGACGACGCCGTCGAGCTCGAGGCCCTTGACCACGCTGACCGGCACGACCGTGATGCCCTGCTCGAGGCCGGTGCGAGTGGCACGCCCGTGCTCGATCCCAGCGCGCTGCAGTGCGTCGGACACGTCGTCGACCATTGAGTCGGGTGCGACCACGGCGATGGTGCCATCGCTGATCTGCTCGTCGAGAGCTCGCGTCGCCATGGCGACCTCGTCGAACAGCGCGGCGGGAGTGGTCGACACGATCTGCGGTGGGTCGTCGCTGTGGCGCACGCTCGTCGGGGCGCGCAAGGTCGGTGTGGCCGCCAACATCACCTGGTTGGCCAGCGTCATGATCTGGGCGGGGATGCGGTAGCCGACGCTGAGGCCGATCACACGTGACGGCTTCTGGTCGGGAAGATGACGCAACACGTCGTCCCAGTCGTTCGGAGCCAAGGCACCCGTGGCCTGGGCGATGTCGCCGACGACTGTCATGCTGCCGTTGAGCGACCGCCGCGAGACCATGCGCAGTTGCATCGGCGTGAGGTCTTGCACCTCGTCGACGACGATGTGGCCGTACGTGCGGATCTCGTCCGGATCGTGCTGGCCGTTCTGCGAGCTGTTGCGCGACGGCTTGGCGCCGAGATAGCTGCGCGCCTCGTCGAGCAAGGCGACATCGTTGTCGGTCCAGCGCACGTGGCCGACCTCGTCCCGGCGCGGCCGGTAGAGCGACAGGTACTCCTGCTCGCTGAGGTGCTTCGACGCGGCGAGCTTGAGCAGCGCCTTGCTGCCGAACAAGTCGTGCAGCAGCTCCGCCGGCGTCAGCAGTGGCCACATCCGCTCGAGCGCGGCACGCATCTCCGGCAGCGGGCGCACTGCGTCCTTGACTTCGTTGGCGGAGACGATGCCGTCGCGCCACGTGTTGGCCATCGCCACCCAGATCTCGCTCTCGACCCACCGGCGCGCCGCGTTGTGCCGTCGGAACCGTCGCTGCGCGGAACGGACGATGCGCTGCGACTCTTCAGCGCGCAGGCGCAGGTATCCCGTTCGGAACGGGACGACGAGCTCGTCGCGCAGCGGACGTTCGCGGTCGGTGACCGCCTGATCGATCACGTCGGCCATGCGGATGTTGCCTTTGACCCGCGCCGCCAACGACGAGTCACCGGGATCGACGCCCAGGCGAGCCCAATCGACGTCGGGGACGAGGTCGCTCAACACGACTTGCTCGACTCCGGCCTCGCCGAGCGAGGGCAGCACTTGCTCGATGTAGCGGAGGAAGACGCGATTCGGCCCGATCACCAACACACCTTGGTCTTCCAGCGGGAAGCGGTACGTGTAGAGGAGGTAGGCGGCGCGGTGCAGGGCGACGACCGTCTTGCCGGTGCCCGGCCCGCCTTGTACGACGAGCACACCGGGCTGCGGGCTGCGGATGATCTCGTCCTGTTCGGCCTGGATCGTGGCGACGATGTCGCCGAGCTGGCCGGTACGGCCCCGCTCGAGCACCGACATCAGCGTGCTGTAGCCACGCAACGCCGTCTGCGAAGCGCGATCGCCGTTCCCGTCGAGCCCTTCGTCGTGACCCATCCCGAGATGGCCGTCGCCGAACAGTTCGTCCTCGAGGCCGAGCAGCTTGCGCCCATGCACAGCGAAGTGACGGCGCCGGGCGAGGCCCATCGGCTCGCGCCCGGTGGCGCGATAGAACGGCTCGGCCACCGGCGCCCGCCAATCGACGACGACTGGTTCGGACTCCTCGTCGGCGATCGCCAGGCGCCCGATGTGGAACGTCTCCAGCCCATCCGGCGTCTCGGCCATGCGATCGATGCGACCGAACACCAGCGCGGCGTTGCCCAGATCGAGCTGCGTCAACCGGTTGACGACCGCCTCGTCGAACACGTCGCGCTCGTAGCGCGCTTGGAACGTGCCGCCGAGCGTGCCTTCGTGCAGGTTGCGCATCCGCCACGCGGCGTCGCGGCTGACTTCGAGGCACCGATAGGCGTGATCGATGAAGTCCTGTTCGGCGGCAAGATCGGGGTGTTGCTGCGTCATGGGTCGTTCAACTCTAGCGGGCGACCGCAAACGAGCCACCCGCGCCATTCGCTGCGTTTGAGGACTTGCGCACGGTATGCGGGCATCAGTCCTCAAACGCTGTCGAATCCGGACATTCAAACCGGACATTTCTTGTCACAGCCCGGGCGTAGCCTGAGCGAATGGCCGACCACGACGTGCTCGCCGCGTTCTCGCCGGCGGTGCGGGCCTGGTTCGCGGCGTCGTTCCCGGAGCCGACCACGCCGCAGATCCAGGGTTGGCCGTCGATCCTGTCGGGTGCGCACACCCTCGTCTGCGCGCCGACCGGCAGCGGCAAGACCTTGACCGCGTTCTTGGCGTCGATCGACCGGCTGTGCACCACCGA
Organism: Ilumatobacteraceae bacterium; assembly: GCA_036556105.1. Classification (GTDB taxonomy): domain Bacteria; phylum Actinomycetota; class Acidimicrobiia; order Acidimicrobiales; family Ilumatobacteraceae; genus JAENVT01. The sequence continues at coordinate 4,167 of DATBKA010000352.1, forward strand.
GCCCGCCGAACAGAAGCGCAGGACGCGCGTGCTCTACATCTCTCCGCTTCGAGCCCTCGCCTTCGACGTCGAGAAGAACCTGCGCGCCCCCTTGATGGGCATCGGTCTCGCTGCCGAGCGGTTGGGTGTGCGGTATCACGAACCGACCGTGGCGATGCGCACCGGCGACACGTCGGCGCGCGACCGTCAGGCGCTGATCCGCCGGCCGGTCGATCTGCTCATCACCACACCCGAGAGCCTCTACCTCATGCTCACGTCGTCAGCCGCCGACACGCTCGTCAACGTCGACACGGTGATCATCGACGAGATTCACGCGATGGCTGCCACCAAGCGCGGCGCCCACCTGATGCTGTCGCTGGAGCGGTTGGAAGCGATCACGGTCCGTCCGCCGCAACGGATCGGTCTGTCGGCGACGCAGCGCCCGCTGGAGGAGGTCGCCCACTTCCTCGGTGGCCACCTCCCCAGTGGCGGCCGACGCCCGGTCACCATCGTCGATGCGGGGATGCGCAAGCAGATGGAAGTCGATGTGGTGGTGCCGGCCGAGGAGATGAACGGCATCTGGGAAAGCGTGTATCCCGCGGTGCTCACCCAGGTTCTCGCCCATCGCAGCACGATCATCTTCTGCAACGCCCGGCGACAGGCCGAGCGACTCGCCGCCAACCTCAACGAGCTCGCCGGAGAGGAACTG
>DATBKA010000353.1:0-7804 GCA_036556105.1 Ilumatobacteraceae bacterium
GATCTGAGTGAGGATCTGCTGGACACCGCGTACGGCATGCTCGCCGAGTTCTTCTCCATGCCCCAAGACGTCAAACAGCGCTTCAGCGCTCCCGAAACCCATGGTCAGACGGGGTATACCGGCTTGTTGGTGGAGACAGCGGCGTCGAGCGACGTGCCCGACTGGAAGGAGATGTTGAACTGGGGCAAAGAGCTCCCCGACGGTCATCCGCTGCGCCAGCGCTACCCGCACCGCTACGGCGGGCAAGTGCTGCCCGAGGCAGCCGTGCCAGGTTCCGAAAAGGTGCTGCAGACGTTCCACGAGCGCATCGAAGACCTGCAGCGGCGCTTCCTGCGTGTCATCGCCGAGTCGATCGGGTGTCATGAGTCACTCTTCGACGAGATGACTACCAACGGAGCCACACTCACTCGCGCCATCCGCTACCCACCGATGGCGGAGTCCCCCGGCGGTGGGCATGTCTGGGCGGGCGCCCACGGCGACATCAACCTCATCACCGCGCTGCCGCGTTCCACCGCGCCCGGTCTGCAGGTGCAGGTCGGTGATCAGTGGGTCGATGCCGTCGCCCCGGAGGGTCAGGTCATCATCAACACGGGGATGATGCTGGAGCGCATCACCAACGGTGTGATCCCCACCGGCATCCACCGCGTCGTCGCCGCGCCGGGCTACAGCGGCGAGCGCTACAGCGTCGTGCAGTTCTGTCATCCGACCCCGTGGACGTTGCTCACCCCGCTCGCCAGTTGCATCACTCCCGAGCACCCGCAGCGTCACTCGGCGATGGTCAGTGCCGATGCGCTCGACCTCGTGCTGTACGAGATCAACCTGATCGAGACGGCGCGCCGGGTCGGTTGATCGCATCTCGATGAGCTCCGACAGCGATGTGGTCCTGGCGATCGACGTCGGTGACACCAAGCTCTCCGCCGGCGTGATGACGATGAAGGGCGAGCTTCTCGATCGCGACGACGTCGACATCGACCACGGCAAGAACGCGGAGACGCTGTTCGCATCCCTCAACGACATCGCCCAGTCGCAACTCGAGCGGGCCCGAGCCCATCACAGCGCGCGTCCGGTCGCCGTCGGGGTGGGTTGCGTGGGCAACGCCCAGCCCGATGTCGTCGCCGTGTCACCTGCCACGGTCGGTGCATGGCGGGCTTTTCCACTGCGCTCCAAACTGGCGACGGCCACCGGGTTGAACGTCTACGGCGACCTCGGCGCCAAAGCCCTCGCCCTGGCCGAAGGATGGTTGGGCGCCGCCCAGGGTCGCGACAGCTTTCTCGCTCTCGTCGTGTCGACCACCGTCGAGGGCGGCATCGTGCTCAACGGTCAGCTCCTCGATGGCGCGACCGGCAACGCCGGCCACATCGGCCACGTCGTCGTCGAGCCCAACGGGCGGCGCTGCCCATGTGGGTCGCGGGGCTGCCTCGAGGCCGAGGCGTCGGGCCCGGCGATCGAAGGGATCACGGGCCGCAAACCGACAGAACCGACGTACGAGATCATGCAGCGCACCGGCCGTCTTGTCGGCCGCGCCGTCGCCTCGGTGTGCAACTTGCTGGACATCGATTTCGCTGTGGTAGGCGGCTCGATCGCCCTCGGCTTCGGCGCGACGTTCTTCAACTCTGCACAAGAGGCACTCGACGAGCACTCCAAGCTCTCCTTCAGCCGCGGGGCGCGGATCATTCCCACCCGCCTCGGCGACCGCGGCCCGTTGATCGGCGCCGGTGCGGTTGGCGTGCGCGGACTGCGGCGCGCCACCCGCGCCAGCTGAAGGCGCGGTTTGAACCCGGCAGTGTTCGTAACATCCTCATCGGGTCGCGGCGACGCGCCGCCCTACAGGAGGTAGCTAGATGACCAGGATCCGCAGTGGTGACTCATCGATGATCGATGACCGCCGTGGCAGCGGTGGCGGCGGATTCGGTGGTCTCGGCGGTCTGCCGATCCCGATCAAGGCCGGCGGCGGAGTGTTGGGCATCATCGTCCTCCTGGCATCGGTCCTCCTGCCGCGGCTGTTGAACGGAGGCTCGCAAGGCGCCGCCGACGTGCCGGTCCAGTCGAAGAGCGGCGACGCCGCCGACGGAACCTGCAGCAGCGATCAGGAGCAGATCGTGTGCGGAGCGACGGTCGACGTGCAGACCTACTGGCAGCAGAACATGCGCGCCTTCTTCGGCACCGACTACGAAGTGACCAAGACGGTCTTCTTCACCGACGCAGTCGACACCGGGTGTGGCCAGGCGTCGTCGCAGACCGGTCCGTTCTACTGCCCGGCCGATCACCTCGTCTACATCGACCTCGGGTTCATGCAGGCCCTGGAGCAGCAGTTGATCGGCAAGCCGACCGACCTAGCCGAGCAGTACATCGTCGCCCACGAGTACGGGCATCACATCCAGAACCTCGTCGGTACCAGCGCCCAGGTGCAGCAAGCCGAGCAGAACGACCCGGGGCGGGCCAACCAGTATTCGGTCGCCTTGGAACTGCAAGCCGACTGCTACGCGGGGATGTGGGTCGGCAACGTCGCGTCGCGTGGGCTGCTCGACCCCAACGAGATCGACGAGGCGTTGAACGCCGCGGCCGGCGTCGGTGACGATCGCATCCAGCAGAAGACGCAGGGACGCATCGACAAAGAGGCGTGGACGCACGGCTCGGCGGAACAGCGGCAGCAGTGGTTCATGCGCGGATACAACTCGGGCAACCCTGCCCAGTGCGACACGTTCAGCGAGGTGCTGTGACCGCAGCGACCGACGGTGGCGCCGGATCTGCGGCCGGCGCCGGTGTGGAGCCGCCGAACTTGCGGTAGGCCCACTCCGCGGGGCCAATGCCGAAGCGGCGTTGCCAGAGCGCGGAGGCGACGATGGCGACCACCCAGAAGATCGCGGCGAACGTCAGGGCGACGTCGAGGCCGGCCGGTTTGACCACGTGCCACCGTTTGACGAGCGCGTTGAACACGAGCGCGTGGAGCACGTAGATGGTCAGCGTCGTGCGGCCCGCCGCCGCGAAGGCCTGCGTGACGGCTCCGTTGCGAGTTCGCTCGGCGATCCAGCCGATCACGCAGAACGCGGTGATCGACGAGCCCAATGCGCAGATCGTGTAGTTGAGGCTGCGGCTGAACGGATCGGTGGCGAGCAGCTGCGACCGCAGCGGGGTGTCGGCGAACAGATGATTGGCGAGATACGTGCCGGCGACGAGAACGACGCCGAGCGCGGCGAGCACGCGGCGCGTGGGGAGCGCCAGCGGAAGATGGCGGCCGAGGATCATCCCGGCACAGAGGAACGCCAGCCAGGGCAGCAGCGGATGGGTGCCGTTCACGAACGTGTCGAACAGCAACCGCCGCGGCGACCGGTACTGGCCGGGCGAATACCAATCGCCCAGCAACCAGCTCGTGTCGTGATCGGCTACGAATGCCCACCACTGAATGCCCGCAGCAGCAACTGCGGCCGCCGCGCCGATCAGCGCCAGCCATCGCGTTCGCAACGTGAACAGGAACGCGCCGACCATGAAGAAGGCTCCGTAGAAGAACAAGATCGTGCCGTTCCAGACCCATTCGAAGACGAAGCCGAACGCGTAGAGCAGCAGGCCGCGGCGCAGCAGCGTCCAGCGATCGGCACTGCGTCGTTGGCGGTCCCCGCTCAGCCGGCCGCGGTTCGTCAGCAGCGTGATGCCCATTCCGGCGATCAGCACGAACGTTGCTGCGAAGCGAGTCGAGAGCGGCCCGGTCCACGGGTTGAAGAACCGGTTGACCAGCGACTCGCCCGCCGAGCCGCCGAGGAAGATCAAGTAGCCGTGGTAGTTCATCGCCGCGACGCCGATGAGGGCGACGGCACGAGTGACGTCGAGGTCGATGACGCGATCGCGAGTCGGGACGCTCACAACTCCCACTCGATCTCGTCGATGGTCGTGTTGATCAGCGGCCGTTGCACGTCGACGCGATCACCGGCTCGAGGACACGTCGTTCCGGCCGGGACGAACACCATCGACGTGTGCATGTGCGGCGGCTCGAGCATCGGCAGGCGCATGCGCGCGTAGTGGAACGGGCTGAGCCCATCGGCGTTCGCGGCCACGCCGTGGGCGGAACCCGCGGTGACCATCACGATGTGGCCGTCGCCCGGCACCGGCGTGAGATGGTAGCCGGCGCGGTCGCCGGCCCGTACTGCGTGCTCGGCGAGCACGTCGGCATGCAACTGCAGGTACGACTTGTCGCCGTGCCACAACGAGGTGCCGAGCCGCAGCGTGAACTGCCGATCGGGATGGCGGCGCTGGAGCGCGGCAAAGGAGTCGGGGGACAGGTGACTGACCGACAGCGGGCGGGCGTCGATCGCGGCGAGCCAGGTCTCGATCTCGGCGAGGCGATCGGTGTCGGACCCGGCCAAGGGCAGGTGCAGCGCGTATCCGACGACATCGAGACCGGCTCGATCGGCCGAAGCGATGACTCGGTGCAGGTCAGCCGGCGGTGTGCCGTACCGGCGCATCGACGACTGCAGCTTGACCATCACGCGGCCGGACCAGCCGGCAAGGGCGGCGACATCGTGTTCGGAACCGACCGTCAGGGTCGCATCACGCTGTCGCGGTGGCTCCGTCGCCGGCGTGAGGACGATCGCTGTCAGGCCGTCCGGAATGCCGTCCAACTCGTGCATCGTGCCGACACAGACGGTGTCGGACAGGGTTTGGGCGACGGCGTGCAACGTCGCTCGCCCGAAGCCGTATCCGTTGCCCTTGACCACGGGCACCAAGCCCCGCACTGCCAGCGCTGTCGATCGGACGTGGGACTCCCAAGCGGCACGCTGAACGGTGAGTCGCAAGGCCATCTGCGGGAAACGGTAGTTGCTCGTCGAGATCGCCGAGCGTTCGCCGCGAGGCGCGACCGCTAATCCCGAGTTGTTTGGTCGGGATTAGCGGGCTACCCTCCGTTCGGTGCGCAAGCTGCTGTCGTTCCCGAACCCCGTCAACGAGACGTCGGCGCGCCTCGTGGCCGGCGGCGTCGTGGTCCAGGCGATCGCGTTCCTGGCCGTGCGGCAGTGGTGGATCCTCGTGCCGCTCGCCTATGGATTCCTGGCGCGGGTGCTGACCGGGCCGCGGCTGAGCCCGCTCGGGCAGTTCGTCACACGAGTCGTCACACCGCGACTCCGCATCGAGCATCGGTTCGTACCCGGGCCACCGAAGCGCTTCGCGCAGAGCATCGGCCTGTCGTTCAGCAGCGGTGCCCTGCTGGCGTGGGCCGTCGGCGCCGAGCCCGTCGCCTACGGACTGATCGCCGCGCTGCTCGTCGCGGCGGCGCTCGAATCGGTGGTCGGTCTGTGCCTCGGCTGCGTGATCTTCAACCGGCTGATGCGGTGGGGCGTGATCCCGGCGACCGTCTGCGCCGAGTGCAACGATCTCAGTCGCGTGCTCGCCCCGGCCAGCTCGTGAGCTTCGGCGCCAGTGCGCCGAACTGCCGGGCTTCGAGCACGCCACGCCACAACCCGGTTCCGTAGGCGACATCGTCGCCGGCACGCAGGGCGACGTAACGAGCCGCGTCGAGTGGCCCGCGCCGCTTCCGCCAATCCAAGAGCGCGGGAACGATCACCGCGGCCACGACGGCGGGTCGGAGACGCTTGAAGACGATCGCCGCGGTCGCCGCCAGTGGCCACCACGCCCGGGTGACCGCACTGGCAACTTGCCGACCGGCGTAGAGGTGACCGAACCCGGCGAGGCGGGCTGACTCGGACTTCGGCACATCGGCGAGCTTGCGTTGCAACGCCACAGTCGTGCCCGCGGCGACTGCCGCCGCAGCGAACGGGCGACGCATGGCGACGAGGGCCCACACGAGAGCGCTCCATCCACTCATTCTCAGCGGGGCGACGGCGCCGGGATGCTTGCGTTCGAGGCTGGCCGCCGATCGCCCGTAGGTCATCCGTTGCCGGGCCCACGCCAGCAGGTCTGGTCGCGGACGATGATGGACCACGCTCGCCGGCTCGTAGCGACAGCGATGCCCCGCCTCGACCAGGCGCCAGACGAGGTCGACGTCTTCGCCGGCGCGCATCGACTCGTCGAAGCCATCGATGCCGCGCAACGCGGCCGTGCGCGCCACGAACGCCGCCGCGGGCACGTAGCTGACACGTGACCCGGGACTGATCCGTGCCGGCTCGGGTCCGAGGTCGAGCGGTGACCGCGCCGTTTCGTACCGGCTGATGGCCGAGTCGCCCGGGGCCGATGCAACGCGAGGCGCGGCGAGGACGAGGCGGGGGTCGATGAAGTGTGCCAGCAACGGCCCGAGCCACTCGACGTCGACGTCGACGTCGGTGTCGACGAAGGCGACGAGAGGCGTGCGCACCTCGGCGAGCCCGGTGTTGCGCGCCGCCGCGGCCCCGCCGTTGACGGCGCGCCGGATCAACCGCTGACCGCTTCGCGCTCGAAGTGGAGGGTCGCTGGCGTCGTCGACCACGATCACCTCGCTGCCCGGCGCGTCAAATGTGGGCTCGGCGTTGAACGCCGGCACGACGATCGTGACGTCGGCCGCCGAGAACGGCGACCGAGCCGGCAGCGGATGAATGGCACCGGCATCGAGCAGCCGATCAGTGAGCCGGCCGTGTGCGGCAGGCAGCGGTGCGCCCGCCTCGACCGCCTCGGCGACACGCCGGCCGGCAGTCGAGAGCCGGAACAGGCGCAGCGGCGAACCGCCGATGACCACGTTGTCGTGACGCCGGTAGCTGCTGTCGAGTCGGAACTCCTGGCTCACGGACTGTCCGTCACATCCGCCACTCGTCGACCGCGGCGACGAGGTCGATGGTCAGTCGCGTCAGCAACGCCTTGCCGCGGTTGACACTGGCCTGCCGGGGATCGCCGAGCACGCCGTTCGGGCTGACAGCGCGCACCCCGTGCTCGCGCAACTCGTCGATCAGGTCGACGAGGGGTTCCGGGCGGCCGGGCTCGGCGCGCGTCATCCGCACCGAGGCGGGAGCGATGGCGAGCATCAGCGACGTCTCTGTCTCCCCGGCGTGGGCGTCGCCGTTGCGAACATGCGGCCACCAGGCGAGCACGCGCCGGCCTTCTCCGTGCAGCTTGTTGGTGGCGCGCTGCACGGGACGGGCGTTGCCGCCGTGCCCGTTGACGAGCACCACCCCCGCCGACCAACCAGCGCTGCGGACGAGCTCGAGGATGATCTGCTCGAGCACCTCGGCGCCGACCGACAACGTCCCCGGAAAGCCGGCGTGTTCACCACTCGCCGTCGCTTCGAGGGTCGGGCCGATCAACACGTCACCGTCGTCGAACGAGGCGACCAACCCTTCCGCCAAGGCGACGGCGATCCGAGTGTCGGTGTCGAGCGGCAGATGCGGCCCGTGCTGTTCGCACGAGCCGACGGGGATGGCGATGATCGGCCGCGGCGCCAGGTTCCAGAGGTCGGTCCAGGTGACGTCGCCGAGTCGGGCCATCACGCCAGACCCTTGATGATCATGGTCAACGCCGCGTCGTAGACGGCTGGCCAGTCGATCGGGCTCGGGGTGGCGTGCTTCAACTCGAGGCTCATCACGCCATGCGAGGTGGCCCACACGAGCGCCGCGGTCTGCAGTGGATCCGCATCACGCAACACGCCCGCCTGCATCGCTCGTTCCAGCCGGTCGGCCAAGGCGCGCAACGTGGAGTTGGCCAGTGCGATGGCCTGTTCGCTGGGCGTGAAGTCGGGCACGACGCGCTCGAACATCACCGAGTAGAGCGTCTGGTTCTCGATGGCGAACTGCCGGTAGCCGAGCCCGCAGGCACGGATGTCGGCGATCGGGTCGTCGGTGGGCGGCCGCCCGGTCATCGATTCGGACAGGCGGCGGAAGCCTTCGATGAACAG
>DATBKA010000354.1:0-2929 GCA_036556105.1 Ilumatobacteraceae bacterium
CACGGGCACGCCCGGAGGCAACACCGCGTTGCGGTACTCGGGGCTCTGCTGCTCGAAACGATCCCACGACGGCATGCTGACCACAACAGCGGCGATGCCTGTTGCGGACAGCTGCTCGGCGGCGTCGACGCACACTGCCACTTCGCTGCCCGTGCCGACGAGCACCACGTGTGGATCGGCGACCGTGCGCACCTGTGCTGCGCCCGGCGCGACCGCCGCTCCATCAGTGCAGACAGGGATCGCCTGGCGGCTGAGGACCAGCGCGGTCGGCCCATCGTGCTCGACGGCGGCTCGCCACGCGGCGACGGTTTCGTTGGCGTCGGCGGGGCGGATGACCTGCAGGCCGGGGATCGCTCGCAACGTCGCCAGCTGCTCGACCGGTTGATGCGTCGGTCCGTCTTCGCCGACTCCGACGGAATCGTGCGTCCACACGAAGACGACCTTGGCACCGCTGAGCGTTGCCAGGCGTACCGGCGGGCGCATGTAGTCGAGAAAGACGAAGAACGTTCCGCCGGCCGGCAGCACGCCACCGTGCCGCGCCATGCCGACCATCGCTGCGCCCATCGCGTGCTCGCGCACGCCGTAGTACATCTGCCGGCCGCCGGGGTGGTCCGCCGATTGCGGCTGCTGGTCGGTGAGCTTGGTTCCCGTGTTGCCGGTGAGGTCGGCAGCGCCGGCGAACAACCCGGGCACGCTGTCGAGTGAGGCGTTGAACGCCTTCTCGATGGCGACACGTGTGGCCACCTTCTCGCCCTGTTCGAACGTCGGCAGCGCCTGCTGCCAACCGTTGAGCCCCGTGGCCGACCAGCATGCGTCCCACGCGGCTTCGTCGAGGCCCGAGGCCACTTTGCGCTTCGACCACGAGTCGAACTCGACACCGCCTCGTTCGGCGCACAGGTTGCGATAGGCGGAAACGAGGTCGGGCGGCGACCAGTACGGCTCGTCGGGAATCCCCATCACCGCCTTGGTTCGACTGACCTGCTCGGCGGTGAACGGGTTGCCGTGGGCCTCGTGCCGGTCGGTCCAGTCAGGGCTCGGCGTGCCGACGTGGCTGCGCAAGATCAGCAGCGACGGGCGATCGTCGACTTCCTTGGCGGTGAGCAAGGCATGCTCGAGTGCATCGCAGTCGTCGGCGATCTCGCCAAGGTGGACCACGTTCCACCCGTAGGCGTCGAAGCGCTTGCCGACGTCGTCGCTGTAGGCGAGAGACGTGTTGCCGTCGATCGTGATGTGGTTGTCGTCGTAGATGCAGATCAGGTTGGAAAGGCGCTGGTGCCCGGCGAGCGAGCCCGCCTCGTGGCTGACACCTTCCATGAAGCACCCGTCGCCGGCGATCACGAACGTGTGATGGTTGATGACGTCGTCGCCGAACTGGGCGCGCAGGCGGCGTTCGGCGATGGCCATGCCGACGGCGTTGGCGAAGCCTTGGCCGAGCGGGCCCGTCGTGACCTCGATGCCGACGGTGTGGCCGGCCTCCGGATGGCCCGGAGTGCGCGAGCCCCACTGCCGAAACGCCTTGATGTCGTCGAGCTCGAGGCCGTAGCCGGCGAGGTACAGCATCGAGTACTGCAGGATCGAGGCGTGCCCGTTGGACAGGACGAAGCGGTCGCGGTCGGGCCACTGCGGGTTGGCCGGATCGTGACGCAAGACTCGGCTGTACAGCACGTGGGCCAATGGTGCCAACGCCATCGCCGTGCCCTGGTGACCGCTCTTCGCGTAGAGCGGAGCGTCCATGGCCAAGCCACGGATCAGCGAGACGACATCGCGCTCTTGCTCGGTGGTGAGGGTCGTTGCCACGGTTTCGACACTATCCGCGGGTCAGGCCGCTGGGGGTAGGAGAGTGAACGGAACGAGGTGCCATGGGCCACGGTCGATCCGGCAGTGGGCGAACACCTGCTCGTAGGCGGTGAACTCGAGCTCGCCGCGTACCAAGCGGTAGGTGAACTTGCCCGGTTCGACGGTGAACGGACTGACGTTGCGGGCGACCTGCTCGTCCGCCTCCGCCATTCCCTTGCGAAACACGACCTCGAACACGCCGTTGCCCGGCTCTTCGGGTGGGCAGTAGATCAGGGCGACGAGATGTGGTGCCACCGTGACCGGAACGGGCGACGGCGCAGCCATCGAGAACATCGCTCCCGTCAGGTCGACGCGGGCTGCCGGCCCAGCGGCTTGACGCATGGCGAAGTTCTCGACGAACAAGGCGGACACGATGTGCATGGCGGCGAATGTACCGGGACCAACCTTGCGATCGAAGCGTGCATCAACGCTTGCGCGCCTTGCCACCGTCGAACAGCTCGCGCCAGTCCTTCGCTTCCACCTCGACGTCGAACTTCTTGGCGGCGGCCTTGATCCGCTTCCACGCCCGGTCACGCTCGGCGTCACTGACGTCTTCGACTTGATCGAAGCGGGCGATCGCGTTGCGCACGTGGTCGGCGTCGTTCAACGGTTCCTTGCGCTCGTCCGGGAACGCGAACGTCGAGTCACGCATCCGGTTCCTGGTTGCAGTCGACAGGCCGGAGGAGCGGCTGCGGCTGCTGCCTTCCGCTCGTGCCTGCTGGGCCTTCTTGATGTTCTGGCGAGCGGCCTGCTTCTGCTTCGTGGTCGACATGGCTGTTCCTTTCGTCACCGCGGAAGTACCCCGAGCGCGCTGCTCGCAAAACGTGCTCCGACCGGCGGCGAGAACGGTTCAGCCCGCTGCAGTGTCGCCGTCGGCGCCGAAGGTCACAGCCGCGGTGTCGACCACGCTGGCCGTGCGCCCTGGGCCCGTCTGCCACGTCCAGTACATGTTGGTGTGGGCGATGACCTTGTCGGCAGGCGGCAGGCCGTAGGCCGTGAGGTCTTCGGTCGTGTGGGCATCGCTGACCAGTGTGGTGTCGTAGCCACGAGTGAACGCTCCGTGCAACGTGGCCCGGATGCACGCGTCGGTCTG
>DATBKA010000355.1:0-3996 GCA_036556105.1 Ilumatobacteraceae bacterium
GTCTTACGCTCAGACGATGCGCCTGTCCCGCCGCCTGTTCGTTGCGTCCGTCGTCGTGTGCGCTGTGCTCGGTGCTTGCAGTGACGACAAGCCGTCCTCGAGTGCCGGCAACGCGACCGTCGCGCAGCAACCGTCGAGCTCCTCAGCCAGTGAGGCAACATCGGCGGTCCAGGTCCCGGGCGATGTCGACTGCGCGGCGTTGAAAGACGCCCTCGCCAACCTCTCCATCAACTGGCAGGTGGTGATCGGCCTCACCAACTCGCCGAGCGCCGAGTGGGCACAGATCCCGATCGGCAGCGTCGACCAGTTCGGCGACGAACTCGCGGTTGTCACGGCCGGGCTCGGCAATGACGCCGACGCAGCCGCGGCGCTGTCGTACATGTCGGGTGCCAACGACATCGTGGTCCGTGGCCTCGGCGGCGACGAGACGGCGCAAGGCGAGCTCACCAACTACTTGGGAACCGACATCACCGCCAATGTCGGCAAGCAACTCCCGATCTCGATCGCCTACCAGAACGCCGGCTGCGAGTAGGACCAGGCGAGGCGTTCCTCACGAGGAGCGGGGACGGGCGCCGTGCGAGTTCTGCGGCACGCCGCGACCGAGCGAGAAGTGGGTGTGCGCGCCGAGCCATGGCTCGTCGACCGCCGCCCGTCTGACGACGATCGTCGCCCGACCGGGACGGGCGAAACGGCTCGCGTCCTCGGCGATGCCGGTCGAGGTCCATCCGACGACGGCGATTGCCAGCAATCGGTCGGCGGAGACCGTGACTCGCATTTCATCGGTGAGGAACCTGAAGTCTTCGATTGCCGGCCAGACCTCGGACCACTGCTCGGTGACGAGCCGATCGAGCCCGACCACGACGTCGGCATGAGTGCCGAAGGCCGACACATCGGAGGCGAAGCGCAGTCTCGCCGCATCGATGTCGACCGCGGCAACCTCCGCACCCCACGCATCGATCCAAGCCCGCACCGAATCGCGATCGACGCTCTCCGTCGACACAGGTGCGAGGCCGACCTCGACGAGATCACCGGTGACCCGCACCGCATGCGTCGGTTGGCATTCCTGCTTGACCGCCTCCCAACCAGTGTCGAGGGCGAACGCCCATTGGTGCCCAGGGCAAACGATCTTGCCGTTCAGGACGACACCCTTGGACAGCTCCCGCTGGCGGTGGATGCAGATGTTGTCGAACGCGAAGAAGCGACCTTCGTGAGCAAGCACCAGGATCTGGCGTTCGCCGATCTCGGTCACGACCTTCTTGCGTCTGGTGATGTCGGCCGCGCTGCCGACCCCCACCCACGTCCGCTCCGGGTCGTCGAGGCTCGGGTCCGACGTCACCGATGAGCTCATTCGCTGTCGTCCTTCGCCAACCACACCTGGCGCAGCTTGTCGTAGACCCTGCTGCCCTCGTCGAGTCCGACCTGATCGGGATCCCAGGCGACGGTGACATCACCGTTCACGTAGGTCTGGCATGCGAGTCGATAACCCTGGGCGACGAGCTCGGCCAGGCGCTCGCGCTCGCGGCGCCGCATCGGCAGGCAGTTCTCAAGCCCGTCTTCGACACGGACACGGTCGGTGCCGCAGTTGCCGCTTGCACATTTGAACGGGATGCCGCACTCGTTGCGAATGGCGATGCGCAGCAGGTTGACCTCGTCGCCGTCGGGAAAGGTGACTTCGCGCCCTGACGTCGAGAAGCGAATGGTGGGCATCGCGACGCGACGGTGTCAGGCGAGAGCGGGGGCGCCGGAGGTGCCGGCTGGAAGCGGTGCTTCCGGTGCCACGTACGTGTCGTACAAGGCCTTGGTGTAGGCGAAACGCATCTCGGCCCCGTGGCGGACGAGTTGCAGGCAGCGGGTCTGCAACTCCGGCGTCGTCGCGTAGTCGAGCACGATCTGGTAGCCGCGCTCGCCGTGGATCTCGTCGGACGTGATGTGCAGGTCGAAGAACTCGGCCTCCTCCTCGGTGAAGCCGTACTTGTCGATCAGCACCGGGTACTGGCGACGGTAGATCGACGGCACCTGCGACTCGAGACCGACGACCAGGGCGGCCGTGGCCACGGCGAAGTGCTCGCGGATCGCGATCGCGTAGCACCACCCCTGGAAGCCGCGAGTGACGGCGGTGGCGTTGTCGATGTCCATCACCCGCTCACGCGTCGTGCCGCATGCCTCGGCGAAGCGGATCAGCAGATCGGTGTGGCGCACGTCCGACAGCTCCTCCTCGTACATGTTCTGCAGGAGGAAGTCCTTGGCGTCGGTGGCCGAGTCGGGCGCGTTCGAGTAGATGTAGCCGAGGTAGTCGGCGAAGGGACCGACGTAGTGGTAGTGGTTCTCCGCCCAGCGGGCGAAGTGCTCGCGTTGCAACTCGCCATTCGCCCAGGCTTGCGAGAACGAGGCGTTCTTCGCCTCGCGACCTTTGATCGCGTCTTCCAGGGCTTCCCGGAATTCGGGCTTCGGCAGCAGCTCAGCCATTGTCATGTACCTTTCGAGAGACGCCGCCCGGTCCGCGGCAGTTCGTATATTGTATACGTAATTGGCCCGTGCGCAAGAGGCAAGCGAACGAGCCTCGAGGACATCGAGTGTTGAGGCGAGAGGGTGTCAGCGTATGTCGCACGAGCACGACGTGATGGCTGAGCAGTGCACCGCGTCTGGGCCGGCGGGAATCGTCTGCGCGGCTGCGCCGCTTGCCGCTCAGGCCGGGGCCGCTGCCCTGCGCGCCGGCGGCAACGCCTACGACGCGGCAGTCACCGCCGCGCTCGCCGAGACGGTGTTGCTGCCCCCGAAGTGCGGGCTCGGTGGTGACCTGATCGCCATCCGCCTCCGCGCCGGCGCGGCGGAGCCCGATGCGTTGCTGGCCATCGGCGGCGCGCCTGCCGGTCTTGCCGCGGTCGCCAGCGCCGGAGCATGGCGCGAGGTCGGACCGACGTCGGTCGGACCTCCGGCCGCGCCGGCCGGATACGCGGCCCTTGCCGAGCACGGCCGCTTCGGCCGTGACCTTCTTGCTCAACCGGCCATCGACCTTGCTCGCTGCGGTTTCCCGTGGGCTGCCGTGAACACCCGCCTCAGCGAGCAGGCGGCGGCGTTGGTTCGAGAGATGAACGAGGGCGGTTGCGTGTTCTACCCGAACGGTGTGCCGATCGCTCCTGGGACGATCGTGACGTTCCCCGGCCTCGCCGCGACGTTGGAGGAGTTCGTCGAACGCGGCGGCGAACTGATGCGCGGGCCTGTGGGTGACGCCGTGGTGGCCGCAGTCCGAGGGCGGGGCGGCGTGCTCGACCACGACGACTTCGCCTTGGCGCGAGCCGAGTGGGTGGCGTGCGCCACGAACCATGTCTCGACCACGACCGGTCCGCTCACGACGTGGGCGACGCCCGCACCGACCCACGGACCATCCTTGTTGGAGTCGATTGCCAGCCTCGCCGCGGCGGCGCCGTCGCCGGCCGCCGTGCATGCCGCGGTGATGGCTGCGATCTCGCGACGCAGGCAGTCGCTCGCCGACCCGAGTGGGACGTCGATGGTCAGCGCTGCCGACGATGACGGCACCGTGGTCGTCGTCGTTCACTCCAACTCGTTCCCGCGATTCGGAAGCGGCATCGTCGTGCCTGGCTACGACCTCGCCCTCGCCAACCGCGCCGGTCGCGGGTTCACGCCCGAGCCTGGCCACCCCAACTTTCCCATCGCTGGTCGGCGACCAGCCACGACCCTGCATGCGTGGGCGATCGCCGATACGGACGGACGGCCGCGATTCATGGGAGCAACTCCCGGCGGCGCCAACCAGATGCCATGGAACGCGCAGACGCTGGCGCGGATCGCGTCGGGCGAGACCGACCCAGGTCGTCTCGTCACCGCGCCGATCTGGGAATGGTTGCCGGACGACGACGGGCTGCGCATCGAGCGTGGCTTCGACGCGGACGACGTGGCTGCTCTGAAGCAGGCCAGACCGCGCGCGATCGACGCGCCGCGGTGGGGATGCAAGTCCGCGCAACAGGTCGTGCGCGTCCG
>DATBKA010000356.1:0-2139 GCA_036556105.1 Ilumatobacteraceae bacterium
GACGGTGAGGTCGTCGCCGTGGTGCGCTACGACCGCAAGGACGACCCGGTGGCAGCCGAGGTCGCCTTCGTGGTGGAGGATCGCCACCAAGGTCGCGGCCTGGCCACCGTGATGCTCGAGCATCTGGCGGCGATCGCCCGCAGCAACGGCATCGAGCGCTTCGAAGCGGAGACCCTGCCCGACAATCGAGCGATGATGGACGTGTTCCGGCACGCCGGATATCAGGTCAGCAGCCACTTCGACGGTGGAGTGATCGACGTCAGCTTCCCGATTGCGCCGTCGCACGCACTCGACGAGCAGATCGAAGAGCGCGAGCGTGCCGCGGTCGTGGCGTCGATCCGGCGCATCCTCAACCCGAAGTCGATCGCCGTGATCGGCGCCAGCCGCACGCCGGGCACGATCGGGTTCGAGCTCGTGAACAACCTCGTGCGCGGCGGCTTCACGGGCCCGGTCTACCCCGTCAACCCACAGGCCGCGTCGGTCGGAGGCATTCACGCCTACGCCAGCGTTGGCGACATCCCGTCGCCACCGGAGCTGGCGATCGTGTCCGTGCCTGCCGAAGCAGTTGGAGGCGTCATCGACGAGTGCGGGGCGGCACGAGTCGGTGGCGTGGTGATCATCAGTGCCGGCTTCGCCGAGCTGGGAGCCGACGGGCGAGCCGTCGAGGCCGGACTGGTGAAAGCAGCGCGCGGCTACGGCATGCGAGTCGTCGGGCCGAACTGCATGGGGGTGGCCAACACGCATCCATCGGTGCAGATGAACGCGATCTTCGCCCCGGTCGAGCCGAAGCCGGGCAACGTCGCCTTCATGACCCAGTCGGGCGCGCTCGGCATCTCGCTGATCGACGAGAGCACACGGCGTGGCGTCGGCATCTCCAGCTTCGTGTCGGTCGGCAACAAGGCCGACATCTCCGGCAACGACCTGCTGCGCTACTGGGAGGTCGACGAGTCGACCTCCGTGATCGCCTTGTACCTGGAGTCGTTCGGCAATCCGCGCAAGTTCGTGCGCATCGCGTCGCGGGTGTCGAAGAACAAGCCGATCGTCGCCGTGAAGTCCGGTCGCAGCGCGGCAGGAGCACGCGGCGCGTCATCGCACTCGGCGGCGCTGGCCACGTCCGACGATGTCGCCGACCTCGTCCTCTCCCGCGCCGGCGTGATCCGTGTCGACACGTTGGAGGAGCTGTTCGACACGACCCAGGCGTTGGCCAGCCAACCGGCACCTCGTGGTCGCCGCGTGGCGATCGTCGGCAACGCCGGCGGGCCGGCCATCCTGGCCGCCGACGCTGCCGCCGCGCACGGGCTCGTGGTCCCCGAGCTCGGCGAGGAGACGCGGGCCCGGTTGCGGACGTTCCTCCCACCGACTGCAGCGACCGGCAACCCGGTCGACATCGTGGCCTCCGGCTCGCCCGACGCACTCGAGCAGGCACTCGACGCCGTGCTCGACGACCCCTCGATCGACGCCGTGCTGGCTCTGTATGTCCCCCCGCTGCCCGATCGCGACCGGATCATGCTCGAGGCGATCGCCCGCGCTGCCGCCAAGCATCCCGACAAGACGATGCTCGCCACGGTGCTCGCCGGCAACGAAACCGTTCAGGTCGAAGGACGGCTCGTGCCCACGTACCGATTCCCGGAATCGGCGGTGCGCGCCCTCGCCCACATGGCGGACCACTCCGATTGGCTGCGCTCGATCGAAACTGCACTGCCAGATGAGTCGATCGACACCCCCACCGCCCGTCGCCTGGTCACCGAGTTTCTCCGTCGAGTGCCCGACGGCGGATGGTTCGACATGCCAGCGGCCATCGAGTTGGCTGCGGCAGCCGGCCTCCCGCTGGTCGACACAGCAGTGGCCAACGATGTCGGCGAAGCCGTCGCCGCGGCCGCACGTCTCGGCTTCCCGGTCGTGCTCAAAGGAGCCGGTTCGTCGATCGTCCACAAGACCGACCTCGGGGCAGTCCGGCTGTCGCTCGCCGACGCGTCCGCGGTGTTCGCTGCGGCCACGGAGATGCAAGACAAGCTCGGCGAGCAACTGGAGGGGTTCGTCGTGCAGCGCATGGCGCCCTCTGGATTGGAACTGCTCGCCGGCGTCACCACCGATCCCGCGTTCGGGCCACTGGTGATCTTCGGGGCCGGCGGCACCGCT
>DATBKA010000357.1:0-3611 GCA_036556105.1 Ilumatobacteraceae bacterium
CTGCGCATGGCCCGCGCCGACGACTTCGTGGCCGACCTGCCGAAGCGGCTCGACACGATGGTAGGCGAGCGTGGCGTGAGCCTCAGCGGCGGTCAGCGCCAGCGCATCGCGCTTGCCAGAGCGCTGATCCGCGAGCCGTCGCTGCTCCTCCTCGACGACACCACGTCGGCGCTCGACCCGGCCACGGAGGCCAAGGTTCTGGCCAACCTGCGCAGCGCCTTGAGCGACACCACGGTCGTCGCCGTCGCCTCGCGACCATCGACGATCGCGCTCGCCGACGACGTGCTGTACCTCAGCGAGGGTCGAGTGATCGCCCACGGCCGGCACGAGGAACTGCTCGCGGACGTGCCCGAGTACCGCCGGTTGATGGAGGCGTTCGAGCACGACCGCGCCGCAGGTACCGAGGTGGGGCAATGAGCGAACCGCTCAGCCGCTGGTCGACGGTGCAGACGATCGGCAAGGGTGTCGATGCTGCGCCGGCGTTGCGGCGCGGCATCGGCGCGACGTTCGGTCTGGCCCTCGTGGGCACCGCGGGACGCGTCGTCGTGCCGATCCTGGTGCAGCAGGCGATCGACCGCGGCTTCCGCGACGACGGTGTCGACGTCGGCGTGATCACGATCCTCGGCCTCATCGGCCTTGCCGTGGTCGTCGTCGCCACCATCTCGCAGCGCCAGGCTGTGGCCCGCCTCGGCCGGCGCAGCGAGGAGGCGCTGTACGTCCTGCGAGTGCGCCTGTTCGAGCACATCCACCGCTTGAGCATCGCCGATCACAACGAGGAGCGACGCGGTTCGCTCGTGGCGCGTGTCACCAGCGACGTGGAGACGCTCTCGCAGTTCTTCGCCTGGGGCGCGTTGGCGTTGCTGCTCGACGGCACGCTGATGTTGATGGTCGCCGCGGTGATGCTGGCCTACGACTGGGTGCTTGCAGTCGTCGCCTTCGTCACCGCCGCTCCGTTGGGCTTTGTTCTGCGCGCCGTGCAACGCCACCTCGCCGCGGCCTACGACAAGGCTCGGGCGCGCAACTCGGAGGTGCTGACGGCTGTCAGCGAAGTCGTCTCCGGTGCGGAAACGTTGCGCGCCTACGGCGCCGGCGACCACTACGCCAAGGTGACCAAGCGCCGCAGCCACGAACGCTCCAACTCGTTCATTCGCGCCGGCACGATCGGCGCATTCCTGTTCCCCTCCGGCGAAGTGTTCAGCGTGCTCACGGTGACCGCGGTCGTCAGTGTCGGCGTTGCCCGCGGTCCGGGTGCCGGCCTGACGTCGGGAGCCATGGTTGGCTTCATCTTCCTGACCTACCGGTTCCTCGAACCGATCGCCGAGTTCACGGAAGTGCTCGACCAGACGCAGACAGCCGTCGCCGGCCTGCGCCGGGTGCTCGGTGTGCTGGAGAACCCGATCGGCCCCCCGGAGCCGGAGCATCCGGTGACGCTGCCGCCTGGCGTGCTCGGGGTCGGCATCGAGAACGTCACGTTCGGCTATCGCAGCCGTGGCGACGACGAAGAGCCTCCGGTGCTCGTCGAGGTCAGTGCCCAGATACCGGCCGGCCAGCACGTTGCCGTCGTCGGCGAGACCGGGTCGGGCAAGACGACACTGGGCCGGTTGATCGCCCGGTTCGCCGACCCGACGGAGGGAACGGTCCGCATCGGGGGCGTCCCGCTCACTGCCGTCTCCAACGACGAGCTGCGCCAGCGACTGGTCGTCGTGCCGCAGGAGCCGTTCCTGTTCGACGGCACGATTGCTGCCAACCTCGGCTTCGCCCGTCCGATGCTCAGCCTGGCCGACCTGGAGCGGGCGATCGACGAGCTCGATCTCGCCGACTGGCTGGAGACGCTGCCGGATGGGTTGTTCACCGATGTCGGCCAACGCGGCGCGCAGCTGTCGGCGGGGGAGCGCCAGCTCGTGGCCCTCGTACGCGCCTCACTCGTCGATCCCGATGTTCTCGTTCTCGACGAGGCGACATCATCGGTCGACGCACTCACCGAGGTGCGCATCGGCCGCGCCCTCGACAAGCTGGCCGCCGGCCGCACGACGATCGCGATCGCTCATCGATTGTCGACCGCGGCGCGCGCCGACCGAGTGCTCGTGCTGGAGCGTGGCCGCTTGGTCGAGGATGGGCCGCACGCCGACCTGCTGACGCACGACGGGGTGTACTCGCGGATGTACGACGCATGGATCTCGGCCACCGCGTCGACGCAGTAGGTCAGCCGGATTCGTTGGCGTCGAACGGGAATGGGCCGAACACGTCCCTGACCCGGCATTGAACCGACGACCCGTCGATCGTCGCCGACGCCGACCAGTCCGCGGTTCCGTCGGCAGCGACGTCGCGCACGGCGACCGTGGTGACCTTCGTGTCGTCCGTGGTGCTGGTGAACTCGACTTCGATTCGATAGTCGTGCTGATGATCGTCGAGGTTGCGGATCGAGCCGTGCAACGTGGCCCGGGCTCCTGTGACCGTGCACGGCTGATCGACGATCAGCTGGTGCGGACCTGGCTCGATGAAGTCTCTGAACTCGTCGAGCACGTACAGCGTGAAGAAGAAGCCACCGACGCACACGGCGAGACCGATCGGCGCCAGCACGATCCCGGTGATGGCGAAGCCGCGACCGTGATCGTCGTGGCGACGCGCAGTCTTCAGCCCGATCACGCCGAAGACAAGGGCCATCACTGCGGCAGCAGCGGCGAGCACGAAGACGAACGGCACCCAGCCGACGACCACACTGACGAGCCCGGTGACGAACGCGGCGATCGCCATCCCTCTCGGCGGCCGTTGCGACTCCAGGCCGTGTTGGCCCTGGTGGGTCGGCGGAACCGGCTGAGGCGAGGTGTCGACGTAGCGCTGGCCGTTGGCGGCGACGTCGGACGTCCACTGCTCCCCGTTGAAATACCGGTATTCGAACCGCCCCTTGGGGTCGGCGTACCAGCCGGGTGGGGTGGCACGGGCTTCCACGCCGCGCCACCCTATCCCCGCCCGATACTTGTAGCCGCCCATTGGTTATATGGGAACGGGCTTGCGTCCATGGACGACCACAAAAGCGGCCTTGATGTTCACGCCTCGTAAGTGGTTAGTCCTGATCGCCGCGATGTGTGAATTCGCCGCGGCGAGACAACTTGAATGATCCGATCCTCGACGACGACGGTCAGTCGATTGGTGACGGAACCATCGCAGGCGAATCCACCGTCGATGGCGCCGACGCTTCGGCGAGCTTGGCCCGAGCCATGGCCGGAGCGTCCTGCCCGGCACCCACGAGACGTGGATGGCGGAGCGTGGCCAAGAACATGCAGACTCCGACCTGAGTCAGCACCGCCGGAGCCATCACAGGGGATGGCCCCACTTGACCGGTGCTGGCCGCCCACAACTTCGAGGTGAGCGACATCGTCGGCCACCGGTCGGTGTAGCGGTAATCGAGGATCGCCGCGTCGTAGTTCGACTGAACATGGATGAACAGCCCGTAGAGGCCGCCGATCGCACCGACCAGTGCTGTGAACCTGACGACGCGGATCATCTGCCGCGACGAACCGATGCCGACGATGAGGACGCCGATCGTGCAGATCCCCAACACGAACCACGGGATCAGCTGAGTGGTCGTCGTCCAGTGTCGGAGCGTGGCC
>DATBKA010000358.1:0-2075 GCA_036556105.1 Ilumatobacteraceae bacterium
GTGCTGCGAGCGACCGAGTCCCTCGTCGACAAGGCCAAGCACCTTGCGGCGCATCTGCTCGAAGCCGGTGTCGACGACATCGTCGTCGACACCGACGCCGGCACGGTCGGAGTCGCCGGCGTCCCCAGCTCCGCGCTCGACTGGGCGGCACTCGCCAAAGCGGCGCTTGCCGACGGCAGCACCGTCGACCACAGCGACGGCACCACCGGCCTCGCCGCCCAACTCGACTTCCATCAGGGCGAGCCGACGTTCCCGTTCGGGGCGCACATCGCCGTCGTCGAGGTCGATCGCGACACCGGCAAGGTCACGTTGCTGCGCCACATCGCCGTCGACGACTGCGGAACCGTGCTCAACCCCCTGCTCGTGGAGGGCCAGCAGCACGGTGGCGTCGCCGCCGGCATCAGTCAGGCCCTGTACGAGGAAGTGATCTACGACAGCGACGGCAACCCACTCACCGGGAACTTCATGGACTACGCCGTGCCGTCGGCGGCCGAGTTCCCCAACTTCGAGGTGCACAGCACGGAGACCCCTACGCCTCTGAACCCACTCGGCGCCAAGGGCATCGGCGAGGCGAGCACGATCGGCAGCACCCCGGCGGTGCAGAACGCGATCGTCGACGCGCTGGCCCACCTCGGCGTGCGCCACATCGACCTGCCGTGCACCAGCCAAGTCGTGTGGCGGGCCATCCGCGACGCCGAGGCCGGCACCCTGCCCGATCCATGGGTCGAGCCGCCACCGATCTTCGCCCGGCTCGCCGCCGGGCAGACCGTCGACGAGGCCGGGCTCGAAGCCGCCGAAGGGATCTAAGTCAGCCTCCCACCGGGCAGATCGGCGTGTGCTCGTAGCCGGGCAGGTAGGTGTCCCACTCCGCATCTGTGAGATCACGGCCGGAGATCTCGCAGGCGCGCTCGACGAGGAAGTCGGGATCGAGGTTCCAGAAAGCGATGGTGGACGAGCCGTCCTCCGCGGAATGCGCCGTCATCATCGTCAGCGAATCGGGGACGAACGCAAGTGAGGAGACCCCGCCAAACGGGGTCTGGATAAAGGACCCATACTGCGACCGCGATTCGACGTCGAGCAAGGCAATCGTGCCGTCGAGGGCCCCCGTCACGGCGTAGGCACCGTCGGGACTGATCGCCCCCGCACCCACGCCCGCGGATGTGTCAGGCATCGAGGTTGTGACGGCGAGGTCGGCGTCGACGAGCGCAGGAAATGCACCGACCGCCGCCAGATAGAAGCCGCGCCCGAGTGGATCAGCGACGATCATCCCGCCGAAGCCCGGTGCGGGTGGAGCGAAGTGAAGATCCAAGCTGTTCAGGTCGATGGCCGCCATGCCACCGTTGAAGTTGGCGGCGAGCGTGGATCCGTCGGGGGTGAACGCGATGCCGGCCCGGATGCCGATGCTCTGTCCGAAGTCGTGATCGAACCTCACCTCGGCACTCCTGTCGCCGGTGCTCCAGATCGTCACGATCCGATCCGTCGCCGCGGCCACGAGAGGCTCCTCTCCACTTCGGACCGCAACCGCGTCGATCCGCGAGCCCAACGCGCCAAGTTCGATTCGGGACGCAAGAGTGTTGGCATCCAGCAACTGAACGCGCCCGTCCTCGCGCCCCACCACGATCGTCGTGTCATCTGGGCCGACAGCGAGCGCCGTTGCCGAGCCACCTCCTTCACGGAGGAGCACCGTGCCTGACGAGGCATCCACGATCGAGACGCCAGTCTGGTCGGCGGTCAGCAGCGAGCCTTTCCCGGCGGGGAGAGCGACAGCCACGTGATCGAGGTCGACCTTCAACGCCCGTTCGAGCAGCGGGGGCTGGCCGATGTCGAGGGAGTAGAGAGCATCGGCCAAGACCCACACTCGACCGGTTTCTGCGTCAATCCCACCGCCGAGGAGCACGCCCAGGCCCGTAGGAGCGGACACGATGCGCCGCCACGACGATGCGTCCCAGATCGTGACGTTGCCGACGCCGTCACCGGCGATCAGTCGAGTCCCACTGGCATCAAAGGCCACCCACATCGTCAGGTCGGCGGGCACCGACAACGTCCTGAGGAGCGCGCCAGAGGTCGGCTCGAAG
>DATBKA010000359.1:0-2523 GCA_036556105.1 Ilumatobacteraceae bacterium
GCCTGGCACTGACCGTTGCCGGCATCGTCGCCAGTGTCGCCGGGTTCTGGGGTCTCGTCGCGACCGACGGCGTTGGCAGCAACGCACTGTGGGGCATCGTCGGCGGAGTCGGCATGGTCCTGTGCATGGTCGGGTTGGGCCTGGCCCGTTGGCAGAGTCGCCACCGCGGCAGTTCCACGACGTCATTGCCGCCGGCGGCGGGGCGGCGGCTCGGTCTCGGCATCGCCTGCATTGCCCTGGCGTGCCTCACGCCCATCCCGTTCGACCGGCGCCAGCGCCTGCCGATCCTGACCTGGACGGCCGACGGCCTGCGGCCGATCATCGCCGTGGCGGCGGCGATCGTCGGTCTCGCTCTCGCCGTCCGGGCGGCACTGCCGTCGTTGCGCGACAAGGTTCGTCCGGCAGGCGTGATCAAGACGGTCCTCTTCGCTCTCTACTCGGGCGTGCTGGTGATGACGATCACGATCTGCTTCCTCCAGCTCACCACGGTGCAGGCGCTGCGGGCGATCGCCATGCTCGTGCTGACCGGAACCGGCCTGAGCCTGTTGATGGTGGCTCGCGGCATCGCCGGCAAGACCAGCAAGCAATGGCAGCTCATCATCGGTCTCGTCGTCACCGCGGCGATCATCGTTCTGGCCTTCCTCATCCGCGCCGACGCCAGTGCGGTTCGCTTCCGCACCGGTCTGTTCGGGGCGATGATGATCGGCGCGGCAATCATTCTGGGGAACACCCTGCTCGAGTTCCTGATGGAGAAGCGCACGTCCGCCGACCTGCACGCCGACCGCCTCGGCCACAAGCTGCAGCTCATCGGCGGCAGCATGGCAGCGATCGGGTTGGTCATCCGGCTGGTGTGGTCGAACCTCAGCCCCGAGCACGCCGCAGCGGTCAAGGCCGCGGGAGGCTCGGTCGGCAAGAACGTGCTCCGCGAGACGGTCGTGTGGTGGATCATCGTCGCCGCCATCGGCGCCTACGTGCTGGTCAAGACGCGGTGGGGCAACTGGATCTTCGCCGTCGGCGGCAACAAGGACGCGGCACGCGCCGTCGGTGTGCCTGCCAACCAGGTCAAGGTCGGACTGTTCGTCACGGTGTCGCTGTGCGGCTGCCTCGCCGGAACTCTGATCGCCCTGCGCTACGGCACCGTCCAGGCCAACCAGGGCACCGGTCTCGAGTTCGAGTACATCATCGCCGCCGTCGTCGGCGGCTGCCTGCTGACGGGCGGCTACGGGTCAGTGATCGGGGCCGGGCTCGGCTCGGCGATCATGGCCATCTCCGTGCTCGGCGTGCAGACGACCAACTGGAACTCCGACGGCCGCTTCGCCTTCCTCGGTGGGGTGCTGCTGCTCGCCGTCCTCGTCAACAACTTCACTCGCAAGAAGGCGCAGGAAGCACGATGAACCCACCAACCGGCGACCACGCGCTGCTCGAGCTGCGCAACATCAGCAAGTACTTCGGCAACGTCACGGCACTCGAAGACATCAGCACGAAGGTCGAGGCCGGCAAGGTCACCTGCGTGCTCGGCGACAACGGCGCCGGCAAGTCGACGTTCATCAAGATCCTCTCCGGCGTGCACCAGCCGAGCTCCGGCGAGTACACGATGTACGGCAGCCCGGTGCACTTCAACTCACCTCGCGATGCACGTCTGGCCGGCATCGCCACCGTGTTCCAGGATCTCGCTCTCGCCCCGCTGTTGTCGGTGTGGCGCAACTTCTTCCTCGGTGTCGAGCCGATGCACTTGGGCGTCTTCATGCGCAGCTCGTTCATGAAGAAGACGGCGAAGGAGGAGATGGCCAAGATGGGCATCGACCTCCGCGACGTCGACCAGCCGGTCGGCACGCTGTCCGGTGGCGAACGACAGTCGGTGGCCATCGCCCGCGCCGTGTACTTCGGCGCCCGCGTGCTGATCCTCGACGAGCCCACGGCGGCACTCGGCGTCAAGCAGTCCGGTGTGGTGCTCAAGTACACCAAAGCCGCCGCCGACCGCGGGCTGGGCGTGATCTTCATCACCCACAACCCGAACCATGCCTATCCGGTTGGTGATCGCTTCTTGCTGCTCAATCGCGGCCACAGCGTCGGCGACTTCGCCAAGGACGAGATCTCCCGCACCGAGCTGACCCGCCTGATGGCTGGCGGTGCGGAGCTCGAGCAGCTCGAGCACGAGATCGGCATTCGCTGACGTTCGATGGCCGTACCGTCCGGGAATCTCGAGCTCATCACGGTCGGACGGATCTGTGTCGATCTGTATGCCAACGAAGCCGGGGCGAGCTTCCGCGACCCGCAAACGTTCACCAAGTCCATCGGTGGCTCGGCCACCAATGTCGCGATCGCCGCAGCCCGGCTCGGCCATCACGCCGCGGTGTTCACCAAAGTTGGGGACGATCCGTTCGGTCAATACGTGCGGCACAAGCTCGATTCGTTCGGAGTCGACACGCGATTCGTCGGCACACACCCCGGCATGCCGACCCCGTTGGCCTTTGCCGCCATGGATCCGCCAGAGGATCCGCAGTTGTTGATGTACCGATACCC
>DATBKA010000360.1:0-6270 GCA_036556105.1 Ilumatobacteraceae bacterium
GAGCAGCACGCCCCCGATGACGGCACCGAGAAGGTTGCCGACACCACCGAGCACCGCCGCAGTGAAGGCGATCAGGCCGAGGCGGAAACCGGCGTCGTATCGGGTCGTGCCGATGACTTGCACGTACATCGTTCCGGCGGCGCCCGCCAGGGCACCGCCCAAGGCGAACACGTAGGCGATCATCTTGTCGACGTTGATGCCCATCAGCAACGAGGCGTCACGATCCTGAGCGGTCGCACGCATCGCCTTGCCGGTGCGTGTCCGCTGCACGATGAACGTCATGAGCAACAGCAATGGCGCCGTGACGAGCACGACGATGATGTATTTGAGGCGGATGTCGATGGCCCCGATGTGCAAGGAGCTCTGGGGTAGAACACTGGTGCGTGAGTGTGGCGCAGAACCGTTGAGCTTGATGCCCACGTTCTGCAGGATGAAGCTGACACCCACCGCGGTGATCAGTGGTGCCAGCTTCGGGGCATTGCGCAAGCGGCGATAGGCGAGTCGCTCGATCGTCACGTTGAACGCCGCGCACATCACCATCACCATCACCATCACGAGGGCGAGAAGCATCCAGGCCTTCGCCGACGACGAGACCTGGTCGAACCGCTCCTCGAGGAAGATCGCGGCGAGCACGGAGCCGAGCATGAACAGGTCGCCGTGAGCGAAGTTGATCAGCTCGATGATGCCGTAGACCATCGTGTAGCCGAGAGCGATCAAGGCATAGAGCGACCCGTTGGCGAGCCCGATCACCAGCACCTGCGTGAACGTCTTCGGGCTGTCCCCGAAGGCGACGATCACAGCGGCGATTGCCGCCAGGAGTACGCCGTACCCCAGTATCTGCACCTTCGTCAGTGGTGGCCGGCGGGAAAGTACTACCGGGACAGTTGCCAAGATTTCTCCCCTGTATGAACTGGGGCGGCCCCGAAGGGCCACCCCAGTGTGAAATGTGTTGGATGGAGGTCAGGCGCGGATCAGGCGACCGGCCACGCCTTCAGGAACGTCTCGACGCCGCCCGTGAGAAGCTGGATCGACATGTCGCGAACGGTCACGTCGCCCGAGGCAGGATCGATGCTGAACTCCTTGCCGATCACCGATTCAGCCTGCGTCACGGTGATGGTGCCGGAGAACGCAGCGTCGCGGACGCCCTTGCGGGTGCCATCGGAAGCCGCGATCGCCTTCATGATGAACTGCGTCGCCGCTGCACCGTAGATCGCATAGGCCGAGGCCGGGTCGTGACCGAACTTGGCCTTGAAGTCGTTGACGAACTTGGCGCCAGCACCGCCGGCCTTGATCAGCTCGGAGGCCGGCAGACCGGCGAACGAGATGTACATGCCTTCGGCTTCGGCCAGTTTCTGCACGCTCGGGTAGCCGGTGAAACCGTCGGGGGCGATCAACTTGACCGCGCCGTCGTTCGGGCCGAGCACGGCAACCTTGTCCTTGATCAGCTGCTCACCGTTGTTGTCGTTGATGCCGCCGAGGAAGACGCAGTCGGGATTGGCATCCTTGAAGCCCTCGAAGAGAGCGGTGTAGTTGGGCTGCTTCGCATCCCAGGCCTCGTCAGCGACGATCTCGATGCCCTGCTTGGTCGCTTCTTCCTTGAACGCCGTGGCAACGCCGACGCCGTAGGTCTGGGCGTCGTTGAGCACGACGCACTTGGTGACCTTGAGGTCTTGCTTGGCGAACTGCGCATCGGCAGCACCCTGGTAGTCGTCGGTGGCGATGACGCGGCCGTAGTTGCGCGTGCCGGTTGGGTAGAACTTGTCGGGCTCGCCCGGGTCCCAGGCCTTGGTGAGGCCGGGGTTCGTGTTGGCGTGCGAGATCATCAGCATTGGCCCGCTCGGATCCTGGTTGAGCACGGGGACCTCGATCTTGGCGCAGCCGGAGTTGTACGTGCCCATGACAGCGACTTCCTTGCTGTTGGCCACGTGATCGTTGGCGTTCTTGGCGCAGGTCGCGTCGTCCCAGCCGCCCTTGGCAGCGGTGGAGTCGTCGTACGTCTTCAGCTCGAGCGTGAAGTTGCCAGCCTTGTTGCCAGCCTGCTCGAGGATCAACGACACGGCGTTGTTCGTGTCGGCGGATGCGTCGGCGGACGCACCCTGCAACGGCAGGTCCGTGGCGATGATGAGCGTTCCGCCTGTCGCCGGTGCGCTCGTTCCGCCTGGTGCGGTCGTGGCCCCTGGTGCGGTCGTGGCCTCGGGCGCGCTGGTATCGCCGGATGACTTCTCGTCACTACCGCAAGCAACGCCTACAACTGTCAGCGCGATCAAAAGTGCTGACGCTTTCCTGAACCTCATGGTCCTGCCTTTCGTTGGCATGTTGGTTTCTCCCCCTGCGGCGGCAAAAAGGAGGAAGCGGAACATGCCAACTTGCCCCCCGGTGCGACCGTCAGTACGGCCCGTGTACCGAACCGCGCCCGGCACCATAACAGTCCGCCGCAACCGCTAGCAAGGAACCCCGAAGGGGGTGTGAGCGGCACCGAGGTCGACGACCTGATCGGCGACGGCGATCAGCTCCTCGTCATGGCTGGCACACACCACGCACGAGCCGAGGTCGGCGACGCGCCGCACCGCGTCCGCCACGAGGCGGGCCGTCGACCGATCCAGCTGCGACGTCGGTTCGTCGAGAACGACCAGGTCAGCTGCCGCCGACAGGGCACGCGCCACGGCGAGACGCTGGCGCTCCCCGCCCGACAGCGCCCCCGCCGTCCGCCCTTCCAATCCCGCCATCCCGAGTGCGTCGAGCACGCCGTGATCGAGGTCCAAGGGCGCCAGGCCGCGCAATGCGCGCACCAGATCTACATTCGCGGCAACACTCTGCTGATCGGCGAATGCGGCAGTTTGTGGGGCGCACGCGTAGGAGTCGATGTGCCGTCGCACGTCTCCGCTCGTGGGCTCGATGAGGCCGAGCACGACCGAGACCAAACTGGTCTTGCCGGAGCCAGATCGTCCGGTGACCACCGTGACCTGCCCGCGCCGCAGCTCCATCGACACCGGTCCGACCGTCACCGCGCCGAGTTGGATCTTGGCGTCGTCGACCACAACGGCGATCTCACCAGCGCGAGCGGAGTCGACGTCCGCCGCCGTGTCCACACCACCGGCCGGGCCAGAGCCAGTCAGCGTGATCCGTCCCGCCTCGCTCGCGGCGACGGCGCGCTCGGCGACGCCGGCGTCGGCGCGCAATGCGTCCGGCAAGCGGACCCAGCCGCGCCGGTCGACGACGAGCGTGTCTCGCCCATCCTGTCGCTCCTGGCTCAAGCGGCCATCGTGGATCGTCACCACTCGTGACGCGATCCGCTCGGCGCGTTCGTCGTGGGTGACGACAAGCAAGGCCGCACCGGTTTGCTCGGCGTGGTCACGGAGGAAGTCGTAGACCTGGTCGGCACTGACGGCGTCGAGCTCTCCGGTCGGCTCGTCGGCGATCACCAATCCGGGACCGTGGGCAAGCGCGGCGGCAAGGGCGACACGCTGACGCTCGCCGCCGGACAACGTTCCTGGGCGGCGGCCGGCCAAATGGTCGAGGCCGAGCTCGGCCAGTGTCTGCAGCGCTGCCGCTCTGCCCGCGTCGCGGCTCGACTCACTGAGGCGGGACTGCAAGGCGACGTTGTCGAGACAGATCAGGTCGTCGAGGAGGTCCAATCCTGATCGTTGACTGACCACGCCGACGTGTGCGGTGCGCAGCTTCACGGCCGCTGCATGGTCGATCTGGGCCATGTCGTGCCCGAACAGCAGCACGCGCCCGGCGCTCGCCCGCACTTCGGCTGTCAGCGCCGCCACGAGTGTCGATTTGCCGGACCCGCTGGGGCCGCGCACGACGATGCGCTCGCCGATGCCGACGCGCAAGCTCATGCCGCGCAGCGCGGCGACGTCGCGAGTGCGTCCGCGATGGAGCACGAACGCGTCGTCGATGTCGATCACGGGCTCTGTGCTCGCAGGCGCGGCGATCACGTCGTGCCTCGCATCAGATCTTCCTGCGGCACGCGGCGCGCCGACGACGCACCCGCTGCGGCGCTGAGGGCGAGGACCCCAAGGAGGACGAAACACAGCACGGTCACCACGGCCCACGGAACCGACAAGCGCAGCGCCGGGTTGGGCCGCCCCGACGTCGCCGACGCGGCCACGAGACGTGTCGCGATCTGCAGCAACCAGCGACCGCCGATCAGGCCGAGCGGGATGGCCGCGAGGACGACAGCCAACGACTTGCCGGCCACCATCGCCGTCAGCCTTCGGCCGTCGACGCGTTCGAGGGCGAGCATCCGCAGCACGGGCCGGTCGTCGCTGGCATCGGCCGCAGTGCCGAACAACACGGCGACGGCTCCGAGGACCACCGCGACGATGGCAGACGCGCTGAGCACCAACAACGTGACCACCGCCAACGGATCGGTTGCCAGCGCGTCCTGCCGCGTCGAGCGTCGGTCGACCTCGATCGCCGAGAAGGCAGGACCGTCCAAGGCCGCGCCCAACGCCCGTTCATGAGCCGATCCGTCGGCCGCCAGCCACACCTCGTTGGCTGTGCCCGCACCGGGTTGGAGCAGATCGAGCGCCGGTTGCAGGGCGTCGATGTCGGCGATCACGAATCGCGAGCCAGCTCCCGGGAACCGACTGGCAACGGCGGCGGGCCGCACCCGGACGGTGCCGTTGCTCGTCTCCAAGGTGATGATGCCGTCGCGCGCAGTCCTTGCCGTCGTCGGGTCGACGACAGCGTCGACCGGCACGGTCTGGCCGGGACCCGGCGGCACGACGAGGATGGCCACGCCGATCAGCGAGCCGACGATGTGCAGCGACGTCGGCGCCTCAGCGGTGATCGTGGCGTTCGGCGCGCCAAGCAGATCGGTGCGCAGCGCGATCGTCGTCGACGTGCCATCTGCACTCGACGTGCTCACCTGGCGTAACACCACATCGACCGGGCGCGCCTCGGCGTCGGTGTTGCCTTCACCGACGTGGTGCTCGATGCGCGCAGAGACGTCGGCGGGCTGGGCCAGGCGCAGACCGATCAGCTGGCCGCCGGCATCGCCGGGAGACAGGGCGGTGCGGACCCCAGCGGTGGTCTCGTCCTCCAGGGTCAGCTCGTGCCATGTCCCATCCACACGTTGGATGACAGCGGACGTGTGCAGTCCGGCGAGGCCGGAACCGGCAAAGTCCATCGTCACCGCGTCCGCGGGAATCGGAGAACCCAAGGCGGGGCTCGGCGGCGCGTCGATGACCTGAGCGAGCTGGGTGGGCTCGGCGCCGAAACTGTCGCGCCAACCGTGGAGATTGCCCAAGGTTGCCGGATCGAGCCCGAGCACTTCGACGGTCTGCACGTTGGTCGCCGAGACTCTCACCGCCACGCCGCGCCGCAACACGTCGGTGGCCGAGGTGGCCGGCGCCAACTGCTGCCAACCCGAGTCCGGGGCGAGAGCCTGCGGGCGGACGAGCTCTGCGCCGAGCTGCAGCCGGAAGTCGTACGGCACGGCAAAGGCCGCTTGGTCACGCGACCCCAGTCGCAACGTCGACGCATATCCGAACGTCAGCAACGCGAACATGACCGTGATGGCGATCAACGATGCGGTCGCGATCGATCGCAGCGGCTGAGCGGTGGCCTCCGACAGCGTCAACTTCGTCAACGGCCATCGCCGCGGGCTGCCGTTCGAGCCGACCCGCAGCACCAGCGGAACGACTCGTACAACGACGGCCGCGAGGGCGACGGCGGCAAGGACCGGTAAGGCGACGAGCGTCGGATCGACGCGCCGCGCCAGCGAACCGGTCGAGATCGCCCCGCGCTCGACGAGCACGAACAAGACGCCGAGGGCGGCGACGCCGGCGACGTCGCTGGCAAAGATCCGTCGCCGCCCGCTCACCGGTGCGTCACCGACGCTGAGCACGGCGACGATCAACGCCAACGCGGCGACCGCGACCTCGGCGACGTGCAGCACGACCGAGCCGTCGAACGAGCGCCGCAGCACGCTCCACCCACCGAGGCCGGTGCGATCGCCGATCCAGACCCCGACGCCGCCGGCAACGACTCCCCCGAGCGCTGCGCCGCACACAACCGGAAGACCGGCTTCGAGCACCCGGAAGATGGCTATCGTCCACCGATCGGCACCTCGCCGGCGCAGCACCCATGCAGCACGGCGGTGGTCAGCGCGACCACCGAGGCCGGCGACCGCGGCGACGCCGAAGAACAAGACGAGCAGCGCTCCGACCGGCACGGCGAGACGCGTCCCGGTGATGCGCGTGCGCCCGACGACCGCACCGAGCTGGTCCTCGGGGCCGGAGACGAACAGCCCTTCCA
>DATBKA010000361.1:0-2409 GCA_036556105.1 Ilumatobacteraceae bacterium
TGCTCTGACCGCTTACGTTTGCGTTGTTGTGGGGGAGCCACGAGGGGGCGCTCCGCGATCCCCCTCGTGTCGTCGGGCGACACGGTTTCCGTGAGCCCGACAGCAAGCTGAGTGCGGCCATCGGCCGCTCCATTCCCCAACTCGACCGAATGGAGAGAGCGAGCGAAGCGAGCGAACGAGAGAGGTCGAAGCACTAACAGCCGGTCTTCGACGGGATCTTGATGACAAGGCCCGGATAGAAGCTGCTGTACCCCGGCGTGTTCGCGTTCACGGCGCGCAGCGCGTCGACGGTGGTGTCGAGCTTGGTGGCGACCTTGCCCTCGTAGTCGCCCTCGACGATCGTGTACTCACCGCCGGAGCACGCCGGTTGACCGCCGGCGACCGTGGTGGTTGTGTTGGTCGGAGGGGACGTGCCACCGGTGCTACCCGACGTGTCGGGAGCCCCGGGCTCGGTCCAGTTCGGCGGGATGCGGATGACACCACCCGGGCCCGGCCAGCCAGGCACGAAGTTGTTGGCGTCCAGAGCGAGGTTGTTGATCGCCAGCAGGTCTTCCAACTTGACCTTGAACTTGGCAGCGACGTTGGCCGCGTAGAGATCGTCGGCCGTCAGCGTGTAGCTACCTTCCTCTGGATGAAGGGCGCCGGGTGTTCCACCGAGCGAGGTCGTCGTGGCGATCGTCGTCGGTGTCGTCGCCACCGTCACGTAGTTCGTCGACGTCAGACCGAGAGTCGTCTGCGACGACCCGGATCCCTCCCCACTGCAGGACGAGGCAATGACCGCGGCGGTCGTCGCCACCAGCAGGACTTTCAACTTCATGGGCGCAGAGCATAAACGCCCCTACCGAGTGTTTCGGGGCACCCAGTGCGCCTCCAAACACTCGGATCAGGAAAGTGGGCGGGCGGTGGGGAGGATCGGCGCGGGAAGTTGGGTCTCGCTCATCAGCCATGCGTCCACGCCGGCGGCGCACGAGCGACCCTCGGCGATCGCCCAGACGATCAAGCTCTGGCCGCGGCCCATGTCGCCGGCGACGAACACACCGGGCACGTTCGTCATGAACCTGCTGTCACGGCTGACGTTGCCGCGCTCGTCGAAGGCGACGCCGAGCACCTCGAGCCAACTCCCCTTCTCCGGGCCGACGAAGCCGAGGGCCAGGAACACGTAGTCGGCGGGCAGCTCCATCTCGGTGCCGTCGATCTTCTGGAACCGGCCGTCGACCATCTCCACTTCGTGCAGCACGAGCGCGCTGACACGGCCGTAGCCGTCGTCGACGAAGCGCTCGGTGTTGACGCTGAACAGCCGCTCGCCGCCCTCCTCGTGCGCCGACGAGACGCGATAGATCAGGCTCCACTGCGGCCACGGGTTGGTGGCGGCGCGGGCATCGGGTGGGCGCGGCAGGATCTCCAGTTGGGTCACGCTCGCCGCGCCCTGGCGATGTGCGGTCCCGAGGCAGTCGGCACCGGTGTCACCGCCGCCGATGATGACGACGTGCTTGCCGTTCACGTCGATCGGCGAGTGGTCGAGGTCTCCTTCCTGGACCCGGTTGGAGAGCGGCAGATACTCCATCGCCTGATGGATGCCGCCGAGCTCGCGGCCGGGGATGGGCAGGTCGCGTGCCGCGGTCGCGCCACAGGCGAGCACGATCGCGTCGTACGAGGCGAGGAGCACCTCGATGTCGACGCCATCACCGACGGTGGCGTTGGTCCGGAACTCGGTTCCTTCCGCTTCCATCTGGGCAAGCCGGCGGTCGAGGTGACGCTTCTCCATCTTGAACTCGGGGATGCCGTAGCGCAGCAGGCCGCCGATCCGATCGGCACGCTCCACCACCACGACGTCGTGCCCGGCGCGAGTCAGTTGCTGGGCCGCAGCGAGCCCGGACGGCCCGGAGCCGATTACGGCGACGCGCTTGCCAGTCTTCACGCTCGGCAGTTGCGGCTCGACCCAACCCTCGTCCCAGGCCCGGTCGATGATCTCCACCTCGACCTGTTTGATGGTCACCGGGTCGGCGTTGATGCCGAGCACGCAGGCTGCTTCACACGGGGCGGGGCACAACCGGCCGGTGAACTCGGGGAAGTTGTTCGTGGCATGCAACCGGTCGATGGCATCACGCCAGTGGTCGCGATAGACGAGATCGTTCCAATCGGGGATGAGGTTGCCGAGCGGGCAGCCGTTGTTGCAGAACGGGATGCCGCAGTCCATGCATCGCCCCGCCTGGGTCTGCACCTTGTCGAGCGGGAAGTCGTTGTAGACCTCTTTCCAGTCGCGCAGTCGCACCGGCACCTCGCGCCAGTCATGGATCCGCTCCGCAATCGGACGGGTCGGCGGCTTCTTGCGTGCAATCTCGATGAAGCCGGTGACCTTACCCATTGCCGGCCCCGACGAGCTCCATGAAGGAGGCCTCGCGACCAACC
>DATBKA010000362.1:0-1909 GCA_036556105.1 Ilumatobacteraceae bacterium
CGAGGTTCGCGCCGCGCCGAACATGGAGTACTTCGCGCCGTGGTTCCGCAGTGAAGCGGTGATCCGGTCGATGCCGTACGAGAAGTGGAAGTCGTTGTCGCCACACGGACAACGCATCGCCCGGTACGTGATGTGCGGTCAGGGAGAGACGGTGATCGGTGCCGGTTACATCCATCCCAAGGCGAAGATGCGTGAGGCACACAAGGCCGAGCAACTCCGACAGCTCGGCGAGGACGCGGCTACGGAGTACTTGCGCCGCCTCTAGACAGCGAGGTCGAACAATGCTGAGTCAACCGAGGATCGCCGTTACGGAAGCACTCGAGCAGCTCAACGCCGACGGCTACGCCGTCATCGAGAACCTGTTGCCGACAGCGACCGTGACCGACCTCCGCGATCGCGTCGAGCGGATCCTCGAGTACGAACGTGAGCATCCGTTCGACCCCGGCGACGCCGTCGTCGGCGTCGACCAGGTCGCGGACATCGACTTCGAATACTGGCGCAGTGGCAGCGACGAGATCGATCGCCTGAAGCGGCGGATCCGCCACCGCCAGGCCGCGGAGTTCGACACGCCGTGGCCGGTCGACGCGAGGGACGTGTGCATCAGCTTCATCCACATCCCGTCGCTGTTCGACGACGGCCGTTCGCAACGGATCTTCAACTTGATCAACAAAGACGTCGCCTTTGCTCCACTCGTCGAGCATCCTCTGCTGCTGGCGATGATCGAGCACGAATTGGGCCGCGACGCGATCGTGCTCGACATGAGCGTCAACCACGTCGGACCGCACACCAACAGCGCAGGGTGGCACGTCGATTCGCCGCTCACCCAGGTTGGCGAGCCGCTCCCCAACTTCACGCTCAGCATCCAGTCAGCGTGGATGCTCGACGAGTTCACCGTCGAAAACGGGGCGACGCACGTCGTCCGCGGCAGCCACCTCACACTTCGCAAGCCGCCATCCGGCCGTGACGTCCTCGACAACGAAGTTGTCCTCGAGGGTCCAGCCGGGTCGGTCGCCGTGTGGCTGTCGCAGACGTGGCACCGCCACGGCGCCAACGTCACCGACGGCGTCCGCAACGGCGTGATCATCCAGTACGGCAGATCGTGGGTGAAGCCGTTTGTCGACCTGCGCACTCCCATGGATGACGAACAGGCTGCGGCGTTCTCGCCGCGGCTGCGCTACATGCTCGGGTGCAACGCAAACGCTCCCGTGCGCGGCTGACCGCTCAGATCTGGAACCGCGGCGGGTCCATCGACTGGACGCAGGAAACATCCAGGCCGTCGGCGGTGCCGGCCTCGATGAACGCCGTGACCACGCCGGGCAGGCAGCCCAGCTGGGCGACGCCGTGCCCCTCGCCGGGAACGACGACGCGCCTGCTGTTGGGCAGGTCGCGTGACGCGTCAGCGGTGTTCGACGGTGGGTTCTGCGGATCCGCCTCGCCCACGAGCAGCAACACCGGAACGTCCGACGCCACAGCTTCACCGTCGTTCGCCTCGACGACTCCGTGCGGCAGGGCCGCGCACACGGCGCCCTGCTGCTCGGCGATCGCCACTTCGGCATCGACCAGGTAGCTCCCCGCTCCGTTGCGCTTCGTCGCCGCCGGGTCGAACCGTGCCCAGCTCTCGGAGCACTGGATCACCCACTTCATGGCGAGCTCCTCGTTCGCGCCGCTGCCGGCGTTCATCGACTGGGCCAGCTGGACGAACGTTCCCCAATCCTTCTCGTACGCGGCGTGTATGCCGCCGGGCAGCCAGCCGAAGTAATCGTGTTGGAGCAGCGCGCTGTGCACTCCCATGGCGAGATCTGTCTCCGTGAGGACGAACGGCTCGCCAGTCGCCGGATCGTTGGCCGGCATCACGGCTGGCTCGGCCGCCAGTCGATCCATCAACTGGTCGAACTCGCTGCTGAGGTTC
>DATBKA010000363.1:0-2866 GCA_036556105.1 Ilumatobacteraceae bacterium
CCCTCGGCGCCGAGCACGGGATGGATCTCCGCCTGGAACCGCCCTTCGGCGGTGGCTCGTGCTGCGTACTGCTGCGAGCGCGCCCCGAACTCGTCGAGATCTTGACGCGACAGTCCCCATTTGTCGGCGATCAACTCGGCGGAGATGCCTTGCGGTACCAGGCCTCCGCTCGCCGCGTAGCGGGCCCCGACCTTGGGCCCGAACGGAAACCCGAACTTGCCATCGACCATCGACGCACCCATCGGCACGCGTGTCATCACCTCGACACCGCCGGCGACGACCACGTCGTACGCACCAGCCATCACCCCTTGGGCGGCGAAGTGCGCTGCTTGCTGGCTGGAGCCGCACTGACGATCGATCGTCGTGCCCGGCACTTCCTCCGGCCACCCGGCCGCGAGCACGGCGTTGCGGGCGACGTTGACCGCCTGCTCGCCGACCTGCATCACGCAACCGAGCACGACGTCGTCGACGATCGCCGGGTCGATGCCGGTGCGATCGGTCAGAGCACGCAGCGTCTCGGCGACCAGGTCGACAGGGTGCCAGTCCTTCAGCTTGCCGTTGCGACGACCGAGTGGTGTGCGGATGGCATCGACGATTACGGCTGTGGTCATGGACGGACCTTCTTCAGTGGACGGATCGGTGCAGTCTGCAACGCTTCGCCCCCGGGACTCAAACCGGACCACCCGTCACGGCGCGCGAGACTTGGACGATGACGAGCGTCTCGATCGAAACCGTTCACAACGCGGTCGTCGGCACGACGGCACCGCAACTGTTCCTGAAGCTGGTCAGCGAGCATCCGGACCTGCCGGCTCTCCACTCGATGCGCGGCGATGCGCCTGCGTCGTGGGACTCGTGGACGTATGCCGACTACGCGGCGATGACCGCCCGAGCCGCAGCAGGTCTCGGCAAGGTCGGGCTCGCCCCCGGGCAGCGGATCGTGCTCATGCTGCGCAACCGACCCGACTTCCACTGGTTCGATCTCGCTGCCGAGTTCCTGCGAGCAACACCGGTCAGCATCTACAACTCGTCGTCGCCGGAGGAGATCCAGTACCTCGTCCACCACGCCGAGGCACGCATCGCCATCGTCGAGAACGCCACGTTCCTCGAACGCCTGCTGCGGGTTCGCGCCGAGCTGCCCGACCTGGAGCTGATCTACGTCGTCGAGCCTCCGGCGACGGGGTGCCCACCGGGAGTGCAGCCGGCAGCGGTGCTGCTCGACGAGGGCACCGCCGATCTCAGTGCGCTCGCCACGGCGATCGAGCCCGACGACCTCGCCACGCTGATCTACACGAGCGGCACCACCGGTCCGCCGAAGGGCGTGATGATCAGTCACTACAACGTCGTCTACACCGTCGAAGCGTTGCGGATCTGCTTCGGCTTGGACAGCTTCGCCGGCCGGCGACTCGTCAGCTACCTGCCGATGGCGCACATCGCCGAGCGGATGATGAGCCACTACCAGGCGACCATCCTCGGCTACAGCGTGTACTGCTGCCCCGACGCCAACGAGCTGTCGCGATACCTCAAGGAAGTCCACCCGGAGATCATCTTCGGCGTGCCGAGGGTGTGGGAGAAGATCTACAACGGCATCAACGCGGCACTCGCTGCCAACCCCGAGAACAAGGCCAAGTTCGACGAGGGCGTCGGCGCAGCGCTGGCGATCAAAGCTGCCGAGCGCGCTGGCACAGTGACGAAGGAACAGCTCGACACGTGGGCGTTCCTCGATGCGGTTGCCTTCGCCAACGTGCGCGGACTGGTCGGCCTCGACGCCGCCGTCACGGCGGTCACCGGTGCGGCAGCAATCCCGCGCTCGATCCTCGAGTGGTACAACGCGATCGGCGTCCCGCTCAGCGAGATCTACGGGATGAGCGAGTCGAGCGGGCCGATCAGCTGGAGCCCGAACGCCAACCGTCCCGGTTACGTCGGTCAGGCGGTCCCCGGCTGCGAGGTGCGCCTCGGCGACGACGACGAAGTGCAATGCCACGGCGGCAACGTGTTCAAGGGATACTTCAAGAACCCGGCACAGACGGCCGTCACGATCGTCGACGACTGGCTGTACACCGGCGACATCGGTGAGTTCGATGCCGACGGCTACCTGCGCATCGTCGACCGCAAGAAGGAACTGATCATCACGTCGGGCGGGAAGAACATCAGCCCCGCCAACCTCGAAGCGGCGCTGAAGACCATCCCGTTGATCGGCCAAGCGGCGGCGATCGGCGACAGCCGCAAGTTCTGCTCGGCGATCCTGGTGCTCGATCCCGAAGCAGCAGCCGTCTGGGCGAAATCGCACGGACGCATCGACGCAACACTGGTCGAGCTTGCCGCAGACCCCACGGTTCGCGCCGCCGTCCAAGAAGGCCTCGACGAGGTCAACCGGCAGTTCGCCCAAGTCGAGCAGATCAAGAAGTTCACACTCGTCGGGGAGGAGTGGCTGCCCGACAGCGACGTGCTGACGCCGACGTCGAAGCTCAAACGACGCGGCGTGCTCGCTCGCTACGCTGCCGAGATCGAAGCGATGTACGCCGGCCTCGACTGAGCCGTCACCTGAGCTTGGCGAAGATGCGTTGGAGTGTGGCGATGTCGGTGTCGGTCAACACACTGGCGAAGTGTTGCTGCACGAGTCGCCGATAGGTGATGTTGGCGTCGCGCCATTCGGCGCGACCGTCGCGAGTGAGCGTGACCGTCACCGCTCGCTTGTCATCGGGCATCGGGGTCGCGGCGCGACTGACGAAGCCTTGCTCTTCGAGCCGATCGAGTCGGCGCGACAGACTTGACGGCAGCTCGTGCAGCGCGTCGCACAGCTCACCGACGCGCATCGAACCACCCGCCGCCTGCAGGGCGCCGAGGATCTCGAACCAGGGCAGCGTGA
>DATBKA010000364.1:0-2008 GCA_036556105.1 Ilumatobacteraceae bacterium
CTTGACGTCGGCGCGATCGAGTACATGTCCGGCCAGCTGCGGGCGGCTGCCGACCATGGCGTCGGGGTCCTCTTGATCTCCACCGAACTGGAGGAGATCCTCGACCTCGCCGATCGCGTCGTCGTCATGTCGAACGGCCGCATCGTCGGCAACATGCGCCGCGACGAAGTCGACATCTCCGAGTTGGGGCTGATGATGAGCGGCGCCAATGAGTGACGTCGGCGAGCGGATCGTCACCGAGCCCGAAGAAGAGGAAGTTGCGTCGGCAGCACTCCAGCGGGCCAAGTTCGGAGTGCGCAGCGAGGTCATCGTGCTCTACGCGATCTCACTGTTCGT
The DNA here is from genome assembly GCA_036556105.1 of Ilumatobacteraceae bacterium. Taxonomy (GTDB): domain Bacteria; phylum Actinomycetota; class Acidimicrobiia; order Acidimicrobiales; family Ilumatobacteraceae; genus JAENVT01. Next base: position 337 of record DATBKA010000364.1, read on the forward strand.
CGCCCTCGCCATCGCCGCGGTGTGCGTCGCCAGCACGGGCGGATCGTGGACCAAGGTGTACACGGCGATGCTCGACGGCAGCGTGCGCGCTCCCGGACGGTGGGGCCTCACGCTCGGCATCGCCGCGCCAGTCCTGCTCGTCGCCCTCGGCACGATCGTCAACGGTCGCGCCGGACTGGTCAACATCGGGCAAGAGGGCCAGCTGGTGATGGGCTCGTGCTTCGCCACGTACGCCGGCGTACGTCTCGGTGGCCCCGGCCCGCTGGCGCTGATCCTCGCGCTCATGTTCGGCATCGTCGGTGGTGCGCTCTGGGCGGGCATCGCCGGGATGCTGCGCTACTACCGCAACGTTCCCGAGGTGCTGAGCACGCTGCTGATGGGCACGATCGCCGCCAACTTCATGGGGTGGGGCTTGCGCAACACGTGGCTGCTGCTCGCCCCCGCTGCCGGACGCGCCAATCGCAACCAGGTCAGCGAGCCGCTGAGCACGCACCGGCGGATCCCCCGCGTCACGCTGTTCGGCAACGAGTTCCCGCTCAGCGTGTTGCTCGCTCTCGTGCTCGCCTTGCTGGTGTGGGTGGTGCTCGATCGCTCGGTCGTCGGCTTCCGCTTGCGCATGCTCGGACGCAACCCGAAGACCGCGCAGCGCTCCGGGGTTGCCGAGCGGCGGTACGGCATCGGGGCGATGCTCGTGTCCGGCGGCTTCGCTGGGCTGGCGGGAGGGGTCATGCTCGCCGGTGGCGACTTCGGCAACTACCAACTCGTCGCCAACTTCGGCGCCGGCATCGGGTTCGCCGGACTGCTCGCTGCCCTCGTCGCCAGGCAGCGCGTGATCGTGCTGATCTTCGTCGCCTTCGTCTTCGCCTCGATGCGCACGGGATCGGGGTACCTGCGCGCCACCGGCGTGTCCGGTCGGATCGCCGACGTGGTGCAAGGACTGCTCGTGCTGGCGCTCCTCCTCCCCCCGGCCGTCCTGTATGTCCGCGAGCGCCGCCGCGCCCTGTCGGCGACGAGCTCGAGAGTCTGACCCGTGGGCGACTTCTTCTCCGCCCTGGGCGACATCGCCGGCAACGACACGGCATACCGCAACGCGATCATCGCCGCCGTGGTGCTGTTGTTCGCCGCTTCCGGGGAGCTCATCGCCGAGAAGGCGGGAACGATCAACATCTCGCTCGAAGCGATGATGTTGGGCGGTGCGTTCATGGCCGCCATCGGCTACCACATCACGCAGTCGGCGTGGATCGGCTTGCTGTTCGGCGCCGGTGCCGGGCTCGTCGTCGCCGCGATCCAGGCCAACATGAGCCATCGCCTTCCCGCGGATCAGTTCGTGGTCGGGCTTGTCCTCAACGTGCTGGTGTTGGGACTGGTCGGTTTTCTGACGAGCTCGATCAACCCGAAGACGGTGCGCGTCCATCGCATGGGTATCCCTCTGGTCTCCGACATCCCACTGGTCGGGCCGGCACTGTTCGATCAACCGTGGGTGCTCTACATCGTCTACCCGATCGTTCCCCTCGTCTGGTGGCTCGTCTATCGAACGCGGTGGGGCCTCGAGGTTCGCGCCGTCGGCGAAGACCCCAACGCGGCCGACGTGTCCGGGTTGAACGTCAACAAGCTGCGCCGCCAGACGATCTATCTCACCGGGATCCTCGCCGGCATCGGCGGTGGGTACTTC
>DATBKA010000365.1:0-5271 GCA_036556105.1 Ilumatobacteraceae bacterium
TCGTCCCGATGAGTTGTGGCGACCTTATCCGACGGCTGGTCGTCAGCTGGTTGCTGGACGACCGACGGCTCGCAGCAGTGTCGCCAGTTGAGACGACGTCAGGTTGCGGCCGCGGCTGTTGGCGGCGTGCTCCACCTCTGCACCGAGATTCGCGGGCGCGGATGCAAACGCGGCGTCGAGCGTTGCCGTGACCGCGGGCGTCCGCGGCGCCTCGAGACGCTCGCGCAGCGCGTCCGCCGCACCGAGCATCTCTGCGGCGGGCACGAGCTCCCCGACGGCGAGAGCGAGCAGGATCATGTCCTCCACGAGCAGGGCGATCGACCAGGTGTCGCCGTAGTCCTCGTACGACTGCAGCGCCTGGATGAACTCCTCCCGTGCAGCCTCCGGTTCGTGGAGGCCGAGGAGGGCGTTGCCGAGGTTGTGATGGCCGACGGCGACGACCCAGCGATCACCGACTTCCGTCGCCAGTCGCATCGAGCTCTCGAAACGCGTCTGAGCTTCGGCGAAGTCCTGGCGCAGGAGCGCGATCATGCCCAGGTTGTTCTGCGAGACGCAGATCGCCCACTCGTCGCCGACGGCCTCGCGAATGGCGAGCGCGCGCTCGTTCATCGTCTGCGCACGTTCGATGTCGCCTTCGGATTCGGCGACCAACGCAAGATTGCTGAGCAGACTTCCGACACCGGCGCGATCGCCGAGGCGCTCGCGGATGGTCAGGCTCTGCTCGTACGAGTCGCGCGCCGCGTCGTATTGACCCTGCTGAGATGCGAGCGTTCCGCGCAGATGCAGCACCAACGCCAGACCGGCGTCGTCGTTCACCCGCGTGAAGATCTCGCCGGCGGCGACCAGCTCCTGACGGGCGTCGTCGAATCGGCCTTGCTTGCGCATCGACTCAGCCAGGTCGGCGTGCGCACGCGCTTGACCGGCGGCATCGCCGAGTCGAAGGGAGATCTCGACCGCCGAGCGGTAACTGCTCTCGGCATCCGCCCAGCCACCACGCAGCTCGAGCACCTTGCCGAGCCGGCGCAGCAGGTCCGCCTGTTCGTGCTCCGACACGAGTGGGAGCGCCCGCTGGAAGTACTCCGCGGCTGCATCGTTGGCATAGCGGGCCTGGGCAGCGATCCCGGCGCGCACCGCGTAGTCGCGCTTCTTCGATGCATCCTCACCGTGCCAGTAGTGGTAGGCGAGGAGATCGAGGCTGCGTTCGATCGCGTCCGACCCGCGCGACTCGATGTACGCACCAGCCCGGTCGTGGAGGCGGGAGCGCATCGCGAACGGCAGACTGTCGTAGGCGACGTCGCGGGCGATCACATGCCGGAACAGCCAGGCCCGATCCTCGGGCCGGTCCACCCTGACCAGATCAGCCTCGCGGGCGACCTCGAAGTTGTCCTCCAGCTCGGCGAGCGAACCGAGCTCGGGGTAGACGCCGTGCACGAACGGGGTCTCGAACGTCGGGCCGACCACGCTGGCAACCTTCAGTGCGGTGCGCGGCGCCTCGGGCAGCATGTCGATGCGACTCTGGACGAGCCGCAGCAAGGTGTCGGGTATGTCGAGGCGGCGCAACGCCTCGAGATCGGCGGGGTCGATCCCGAGGCCGTGGACGTAGTTGATCAGTTCCTCGAGATAGAACGGATTGCCCTGCGACCGCTCGATGACGAGGTCGACGAGCTCGGTGGCGGGTTCGACGTGATCGCCGAACAGTTGTTGGAACTTGGCGCGCAACACGGCATGCGCGTCATTGGAGCCGAGCTCGGCGAGTTGGAGTTCGCGGTAGTAGGGCACGCGTTCGAGACCGAGCCCGCCGCCTGGCGCGTCGGCCGGTCGGTAGGCCAGCACGAACAACACGGGGAGTGCGGCTGACGCGAGTACCAGCTCCTCCAGCAGATCTCGCGAGAGCGGATCGATCCAGTGGCAGTCCTCGAGCACGATGGCCAATGGACCGCCCTTGGCGCGGACGCGCAGCACATCGACCAGCAACGACTCCAACGATGTCTTGCGCAACTTGGCATCGAAGGATGCAGTGAGATCGTTGTCGTCGATGCCGAGGCCGATGACCGGGGCGAGCAACGGGGTACGGCGAACGTGGTCCGCCGACACGGCGCGCAGGCGCCGCTCGAGGGCGCGGCGTTGCTCATCCGGCTCCGCGTCTTCGTCGACATTGAGCAGCGTTCGCCACACGTCGCGCCACACGAAGTAGCTCGTCGTGCGCCCGAGGTTCTGTGCCTCACCCCACGCGACCTCGACGCCGTTGACGGTGAGGTCGCGGACGACTTCGGCGACTAGTCGCGACTTGCCACGCCCGGCCTCGGCGGCGATGGCGACGACGCGGCCGCGATCGTTGCGCACGTCGGCGGCAGCGTCGGCGAACACCGCCAGCTCGTCGTCTCTGCCGACGATCGGCAGCGGATAGCGAACGGCACGCTTCGTCGTGCCTCGGCGGAGGCCGACGACGGTGAGCACGCGCACCGGCTCGGCCTTTCCTTTCACCGTGAGGTCGCCGACGACGTGGCGGTCGAGCTGCTCACTCAACGCTCGGTCCACCTCGTCGCTGATGTAGACCTGCCCCGGTGGCGCTTGTGACATGAGCCGCGCCGACAGGTTGACGGCGTCGCCGAGGCAGGTGAACGTGCGTCGAAGCGGGTGGCCGTACGCGCCGCTGCGGATGCGCCCGTGAGTGATCCCGATCTGTAGACCCGTTGCCGCCGACTCACGCTCCAAGGCGAGCAACTCGAGCGCAGCCGTGGCCGCTCGCGAAGCGTCGTCCTCGTGGGCATGTGGTGCGCCGAACACAGCGCAGAGGTAGGCGCCCTTGTCGCCGAGGATCACGTGCAGCAAGTTGCCGCCATACTCGGACAGGATCCGCTGGGCACGCCGCACGAAGTCGTCGAGCTTCGCCGCCGCGTTGGGGTCGTGGTCGTAGTCGATCCCGCCGAAGCGGAGGAACACGGGGTAGGCAGCGCGCAGCTCGGCGAGGAACTCACCGCGGCCGCTGACCAGTCGCTCGTACACCGCTGGCAAGATCCACGGACGGACCAACTCCTCGCTGAGCCCGGCGATGGAGGATGCGGGAGTGAGCTCGTCGACGTCCACGGACAGGCTGGACAGAACGCCGACCGCTCCTTCTGCGGGCGTTGCGTTGCGAAGATCACCGACGACGACGTGGTCGCCGAGCGAATCCATCGCCGAGCGCGCCAACACGACCTCGCCCTTGCCGGCGAGCCGCTCCGCATCGGCGAGCTCGTCGATGAGCCGGCCGGCGAGCACATCGATCAGCTGGATCTCCGGATCACCGACGACGAAACGCCGCGCTGCGCCGACGGCAACCGCAACCTTGATGGACAAGACGACTTCCGCGCCGCCCGGTGTGCGGATCGTGCCGACGGTGTCCATGGTGCGTTGGATCGCCAGTCCACACGCTGCACCACGCCGGCCGTCATCGCCGTCGAGCCAACAGGTGATCGCATCACCCCCGAAGTAGATGACCTCACCGCCGTAGCGGTCGACGTCGTCGATGACCGCCTCGAAGACGCGATTGAGGTGGGCGGTCAACTCTTCGGCGCCGCGCTGCGGCCCCAGTTCGATGGCCAGCGCCTCTGTCAGCGGAGTGAAACCGGAGACGTCGGCGAACAACGCCGTGCCGTTGACGCGATCGTTCAGCTCCCGCCCCTCGCTGAGCGCCTGCCGCCGATCGCCGGCGAGGTAGGCCTCGGTCCGGTCGGTGTAGGTGTCGCTCACCTCCGAACCATACGTTGGCGTTCAGCTGGCTTGCAGCTTGAGCCTCGCCAATTGCTCGATGCGGGCGACATGACCGGCGCTGCGGTGGAATCGCTTGCCGATCTCCTTGTGATTGGCTCCGCCGTCGCGCCACTTGAGCACACGGCGCTCGAGCGGGCGGAGGCCTTCCTCACTCGACGTGCCCTCGCCACGCGGCAACCGGGTGAACTCCATCACGCGTTCGACGAACTCCGGGCTGCGACGGAAACGGCGAGCGATCTCGGCCTGATCGTGCCCCTCATCGGCGAGGCGAATCATTCGTCGTTCGAGCGGTCTCAGTGAATCCATCTCGGTCATTGGCCTTGCTCCCTTGGTTTGCGTTCCCCAACTCTACGCCTCCTGGAATCGAGGGTCTGTCGGTGGCGCGAACATGCCGCATGGCATTGCTGTCGTTGGATCAGATCGAGGAGCTCACCGAGGCAGCGTTGCGGCGATGCGGCGCCACCGCGCTGCAGGCGGGGGCGACGGCGCGGTCGGTGCGCGATGCCGAGGCCGAAGGGATCCGCAACGTCGGCCTCGGCTATCTGCCGCTCTACTGCTCGCACCTGCTGTGCGGCAAGGTGGTCGGAACCGCCGTGCCGGCAGTCGCTGCGCCGGACGGGGCGACGCTGCGTGCCGACGCCAATCTCGGGTTCGCCCACCCCGCGTTCGAGTCGGCGCTCGACCCGTTCGCCGGTCTCGTCTCACGACATGGCATCGCCCTGCTCACGATCACTCGCTCGTACTCGGCCGGCGTGCTGGGCTGGATGGTGGATCTGATTGCTCGACGCGGTCTCGTCGCCCTGGCCTTTGCCAACTCCTCGCCGCTGGTCGCGCCGTGGGGTGGGCGCGTGCCTCGACTGGGCACGAACCCGTTCGCTTACGCGGTGCCGCGCAGCAACGACGATCCGCTGGTGTTCGACATGGCGACGAGCGCAACGGCCTACGTCAACATCCTCGAAGCAGCCAACGACAACCGGCCGATCCCGCTCGGGTGGGCACTCGACGCGGACGGAACGCCAACGGATGATCCACATCGCGCCCTTGCCGGAACGGTCGCGCCCCTCGGCGGGGCGAAGGGCTTCGGTCTCGGACTGCTCGTCGAGATCTTCGGCGCCGGGTTGAGCGGCTCGAACTGGGGGATCGACAGCTCGTCGTTCGGCGACGACGAGGGCGGGCCTCCCGGTGTTGGCCAGTCCTTCGTCGCCATCGATCCAAACCGCAGTTCACAACGGTTCTCGGAGCGTTTGGAACGCTTGTTGGGCGTGCTGCACTCCGACGCCGGGGTGCGCCTTCCGGGGGAACGACGACACGCGTCGCGCCGCGCCGCGGAGACCAACGGCGTGGATGTTCCCGACGCGTTGCTGACCCAGATCAACGCGCTCGGGCACGACGGGTCATAATCCTGCGCGTGAAGATCACCCGAGTAACCGCCTGGTCGTTGCCGCTGCCGTACGTCGAGGGCGTGTACCGGATGTCGGGCGATCGCATCACGACCGGCATGGACGCCGTCGTCGTGCG
>DATBKA010000366.1:0-1814 GCA_036556105.1 Ilumatobacteraceae bacterium
TTCGGCCTCGCCGGCCCAGCCGGGGATGGCGTGTACACGTCGAACCACTTGTTCGACGTGAACGACCCGCGACACGCATCGCAGCCCGGCGTGAAGACGTTCCTCAACGAGTACGCGACAGCCGCGATCCCCGGCGATCCGGCAGTGATCGAGGCAGGATGGACCGTCGGCGAGCTGACGGTGGCGATCCTCGTCGAAGCCCTCAAGTCGGGCACGTTGAGCCGCAAGTCGATCATCGGGGCGGCACGCACGATGACGTACATCCCGATGCTGGCCCGGCCCTCCGTGCAGTACAAGATGCGCGGCGTCGACGATGTCTATGCGTTCCAAACTCTGCAGGTTCTGCAGTGGAACGTCGACTCGCAGACGTTCACCGAAGCCGGCGACCCGATCGCCGCCTTCGAGAGCTGAGCCTTACTGCGTGAAGCAGGCGGTCAGGCGCTGGATGACCTCCGCGCTGGGGGTGTCGCCCGCCACGACCAGGCGGCGCAGCTCTTCGTCGTTCAACAGGTTCTCGAAGCACTCTTGGTCGACCTTCAGCCCGGCCGCTTCGAACTGCGTGATCATCTGGTCGATCACCGCCTGGGGAATCGTCACGTCGGGCGGGAACGTGCCGCCCGGCGGGATCGTCAGGTCCGATGGGATGGTGACTTGCGGAACGGTGACGCCGCTGACGCCGGGCGGGAAGGTGACGTCGGTGCTGATCGTCGTCGGTGTCGTCGTCTTGTCGTCGTCGCCTCCGCACGCGCCGAGCAGCGCGGTGGCGCCGAGCACCGCCAGCGCAGAGATGGAGATGAGCTTCATCGTCGTCCCTTTCGATCGTTGCCGCCGCAGTTCCTCATGGCCGCGGGGGGCCACCAGTTTGCCCGATTCCTATACCGGAACGGGTGCAACGGTCTGGGCCCTGAGTCGAGAGCGTCGCGCCGCGTCGGCGGTGGCGATCACCAGGCCGAGCCAGACGATGGCGAATCCGACCACTCTCGAGGCCGGCAACTCCTCGTGGAACACCAGCCAGCCAAGGCAAAAGTTGATGGTCGGCACGATGTAGTTGAGCGGACCGATGACGGTCAGCGGAATGCGTTGCGCGGCGTAGGCGAACAACGTCAGCGGGACGATCGTGGCCAGGCCACTGCACATCACCAGGATCAGCTGGCCGGTGCTCGCCGATCTCGGGATCCCGTCGCTCCTTCCGGCGAAGGCGGCCACCGCAGCGATTGCGGGCAATAGGACGATGAAGCTCTCCGCCGCCATGGTCTCCATCGGCGTCATCGGAACTCGCTTCTTCAAGTAGCCGTAGGCGACCCACGTGGAGGCGAGGATCAGCGCGAGCCATGGGACCCGCCCATAGCTGAACGTCAGTTCGGCGACAGCCACCATGGCCAGGACGAACACCAGCCGTTGGACGTTGTTCACCCGTTCGTGCAACACCACGACACCGAGCGCCATCGTGCCGAGTGGGGCGAGGAAGTAACCGAGCGCCGTCTCGATGACGTGGTCGTGAACCACCGCCCACACGTACGTCGTCCAGTTGCCGGCGAGAAACAGCGCGCAGAGCATCACCGCACCGAGCAGGCGGCGGTCTCCGAAGAGCGGTCGAAGACGATGCCACCCTTTCGTGGTCGACAGCACCGCCGCCATCAGCACCGCCGAGCAGATCACCCGCCAGCCGATCAACTCGATCGCGTCGAAGGTGTGCAGGTGCCGCCAGTAGAGGGTCAGCGCTCCCCACACGAGGTAGGCGGCGACGCCGGCGACGATGCCGTCTCGATGGTCAGGGTGTTGCGGCGGGTCGGAACCTCCGCCATCGGGGCTCA
>DATBKA010000367.1:0-4040 GCA_036556105.1 Ilumatobacteraceae bacterium
CCATCGCCCTGCAGTTCCGTCTGCGCAGCGGCATCGTCCCGTCGGGCGAATCGGTCGTGGAAGCGCTCAGCAACATGCCGTTCGAGAGCTGACCTGCGACCCGGTCAGCTGCGGCGGATCTTCTCCGACTCGATCCTCAGGTCGTGAGCGACCATCATCTTGACGAGCTCCGGGAAGCTGACCTCGGTCTTCCAGCCGAGCACGGTCCGTGCTTTGGTGGCGTCGCCGATCAGCAAGTCGACCTCGGCGGGGCGGAAGAACTTCGGGTCCTGGCGCACGTAGTCGCGCCAGTTGTCGATGCCGACTTCGGCAAAGGCCAAGCGGACGAGGTCTTCGATGCTCGAGGTGATGCCGGTGGCGACGACGTAGTCGTCGGGTTGATCCTGCTGGAGCATCAGCCACATCGCCTTCACGTAGTCGCCGGCGTATCCCCAGTCACGTTTCGAATCGAGGTTGCCGAGGACGATCTCACTCTGCATGCCGAGGTTGATGCGGGCCACCGAGTTGGTGACCTTCCGAGTGACGAATTCGAGGCCCCGTCGCGGCCCTTCGTGGTTGAAGAGGATGCCGCTGCAGGCATACAGCCCGTAGCTCTCTCGGTAGTTGACGACGATGTCGTGGCCGAAGACCTTGGCGCAGCCGTAGGGCGAGCGAGGATGGAACGGCGTGCGCTCCGTCTGCGGCGTCTCGCGCACCTTGCCGAACATCTCACTGCTGCTGGCTTGGTAGAAACGAATCGGGTTGTTCTGGGCGCCACCGACCATGCGAATCGCCTCGAGCATGCGCAGCACACCCGTGCCCGTGATGTTGGCGGTCAGCTCGGCTTGATTGAAGCTGAGGGCGACGAACGAGATCGCCCCGAGGTTGTAGACCTCGTCGGGCTGCGTCGAGTCGAGCGCCTTGACGAGCGACGGGAGGTCGGCGAGATCGCCGGGCACCGGCTCGATGTAGGGGAACTCGTCGCGCATCATGCTCATCCGCGGGTTGTTCTGCCCCTTGACCATGCCGAAGATCTCGTACCCCTTCGTGTGCAGGAACTCGGCGAGGTGCTGGCCATCTTGGCCGGTGATGCCGGTGATGAACGCGCGGGGCATGCAGGGGATCCTTCAGGGAGAGCGACGTGGCGGTCGGGCGTGGAAGCGGACAGTGCAGTCTACGACTCCGGTACGGTCATCCGTGTCAGGTGCCGGCGGTCGAGCGACCGGTAACCTCGCCTCGCCCATGGAACCCGTGCGTGTCGCTTTCGATGTCGGACCACTCGTCGGGCCACGCACGGGAGTCGGGCAGGCAGTCCAGGCGATGCACGCCTCGCTCGACGCGGTCGACGGCGTCGAGTTGCTCGACTACATCGTGTCCTTCCGATCGACGCCACCGGAAGGGGCGCGGCGGCTGCCGATCCCGGCGTTCGTCGCCCATCAACTGTGGGGCATCGTCGACCGCCCTCGCGCCGATCGCTCCCTAGATCGACCGTCGGTGGTTCATGGCACGAACTACGTCGTGCCGCCGGCGCGAGCGGCGCGCCTCGTCACCGTGTACGACTGCTGGTTCCTCCGCCACCCCGATCAGGCCGGCGGCGACGTCCGTCGTAAGGGAAAGGCGCTGGCCCGCGCCGTTCGCCACGGCGCCGTCGTGCACGCCAGCAGCGCGGCCACCGCTGCGCACGTTGGCGAGCTGTTCCCCCGCTGTCGTGTCGTCACGGTCCCACTCGCCGCGCTGCCGGTGCCCGAACCGGCCGCGCATCCACCGATCCCCGGGCTGGGCGGGCGTCCGTTCGTCGTGGCCATCGGCACGCTGGAACGACGCAAGAACCTACCGGTGCTCGTCGATGCGTTCGGGCTGATCGCCGCCGAGCGCCGCGGGCTGTCGCTCGTGCTCGCCGGCGCGCCGAGCGACGACCGCCCGGCGATCGAGGCGGCAATCGACCGGCTCGATCCGGAGACCGCGACTCGGGTGCTGCTCACCGGGCGCATCGACGAGGCGACGCGAGCGTGGCTGTTGCATCACGCCCTCGTGCTCGCCTACCCGTCGCTCGACGAAGGCTTCGGCTTCCCGTTGCTCGACGCGATGCAAGTCGGGTTGCCGATCGTCGCCAGCGATCGGGGCAGCATCCCCGAGGTCTGCGGTGCGGCCGGGCTGCTCGGTGCTCCCGACGACATCGCCCGCCTCGCCGAGAACCTGGCCGCTGCCGCGTTCGACGATGCGGTGCGCGCCGACCTCGCTGCCGCAGCGGCCACGCAGCTCGAAAGGTTCTCGTGGGCCCGATGTGCGGGCGACCTCGCCGCGCTCTACCGCGATCTCGCCGGGGAGGCACGGAGTTGATCGCGGTCCTTTGCGGTGGTGTCGGTGCCGCCCGGTTCCTCACCGCGCTCTCCGCAGTAGCCGATCCCTCGGCGACCGTGGCCATCGTCAACACCGGCGACGACACCGTGCTGCACGGCCTGGCGATCTCGCCCGACCTCGACACCGTGACGTACACGCTTGCCGAGGCCATCGATCGAGAGCGCGGCTGGGGGCTGGCCGGTGAGACGTGGACGGCGATGGAGGCGCTGCAGCGGTACAGCGCTGTGCGCCCCGACGGATCGGCAGCCGCGCCGACGTGGTTCAACCTCGGCGATCGCGACCTGGCGACGCACTTCTATCGCACCGCTCGACTCGCCGAAGGAGCGACGTTGTCAGAGGTCACCGCCGAGATCGCCACGGCATGGGACGTCCGCCATCGGCTGGTGCCGATGAGCAATCAGACCGTGGCGACACGGGTGACCCTGTCGGGTGGCGAGGAGGTCTCCTTCCAGGAGTACTTCGTCAAGCTCCACCACGATGTCGACGTGCGGTCGATCCGCTTCGAGGGTGCCGCACGCGCCGCCCTCGCCCCTGGACTCGCCGACGTGTTGGCGAACGCCGACTGTATCGTGATCGCCCCGTCGAACCCGTTGGTCTCGATCGGACCGATCCGCGCCTTGCCGGGCGTCGACGACCTGCTGGCGCGGCGACGGTCATCGGTCGTGGCCGTGTCGCCGATCGTGGGCGGTGCAGCGCTCAAGGGCCCAGCCGATCGGATGATGCGCGAGCTCGGCCACGAAGCGTCCGTCGTCGGGGTGGCCCGCATCTACACCGCGGTCGCGGCGACGCTCGTGATCGACCCGGTCGATTCCTGGGCCGTGGAGGCGATCGAACAGCACGGCATGCGTGCCGTCGTCACGCCGTCGGTGATGAGCAGCCCCGAGGTCGGCGCCGCGCTGGCCGCGGCCACGCTGCGCGCCGCATCAGTCCAGTGAGCTCAGCCCGGCGCGCAGCTCCGTCCACGGCGCCCACGCCAAGTGGATGCGCGCCCGCGTCGGCGACACCGCCGAACGGCTGACGTCGCTGCCGCGGCGCGGCACCGTCACCGGATCCGGCGCGCCGGCGCCGGCCATCATCGTCCACAGGTCACGGATCGACGTGCTCGTGCCGGAGCCGATGTTGACGACGAGGCCGCCTCCGCGCGAGGCGGCGCGCACGAGCGCGTCGACGGCGTCGTCGACGAACAGGAAGTCACGGCTCTGGCGTCCATCACCGTGGATCTCGGCCTGCCCACCGCTGCGCAGCGCCTCGGCGAAGGCGGCGACCACGCCTCCATCGGGTCGTTGGCGCGATCCGTACACGGTGCTCATCGCCAGTGCGGTGAACTCGACAGCATGTTCTTCGCGATACAGGTTGAGCAGGTCGATCACGGCTTTGGCGACGACGCCGCGCAACCCCATCGGATTGAGGGCGTGGCCCTCCTTGATCGGCAGGTCGCGCAGCGGGACCTCGCCGTACAAGGAGACGGCCGGCAGCGCGGTGACGACTTTTGCGCCCTGCACTCGCGCCGCCTCCAGCACGGCCAACACGCTCTGCACGGCGCGGCCCGCATGCGCCGCATCGCTCCGACCTGGCGGCATCCACGCCAGGTGGTAGATCACGTCGGCAGCGCGCATCGATGCCAGCGCGGCGAACTCCTCGGCGACGACGTCGAGGGTGTGGATCTTCAACGCCCCGCCGGCAGCGCGAGCCTCGGCGAG